>NZ_JAJAFY010000023.1:0-78412 GCF_025384885.1 Photorhabdus kleinii | reverse complement strand
AAATAATTAGCGGACACATAATAGCTATTACGTGTCCACCTTAATTAACTCTCTAAATCAAAGATCATGAATAATTAATGCAAAAGCAAACTGTTACCTTATCGTCAAACATAACTTCTGCAACGCGAAAAAGCCAGCCGTAATGCTGCACCCACTTCCGCAGGGGAACTGTCTGCCGGAATGATGACATAATCAGATTCAACAATGCCTTTTCCTGTCCAGAGCTCAAGTTTTTCATGACCAGTAGGTCGTATTGTGATATTTCCATCCAGCAATTGTATACCACAATCTCGCATTCTTTTAAATAATCGACGTTTTGAACGATAACCATAAGTTTTGATTAATTCATCAATCCATTCTTTATATTGTCCATCACACTTCTCTGGCTCAAAGAAATCATCTATCTCTTCCAAAGGAATGAGCCGACTCTTAAATAACGCATCAAGAACTGCCATACCTAATTGCTCATCATCTACATCAGGAGATAGCAAATAGTAACTCCCTTGTGGATCAGCGCCTAACATCCGATAACCAGAAAAAGTTTCAATGCAGTAAAAATCGCCATTAAACATGCATCTAGCATTTCTCCATCGTTTAAAAATTTCGCTCATTATTTCACCACTATAATTTTGACATTAACATTTTTTTCTGAGCCATAAGATATTGCACGGTTAATTTGCTCCCATTGTTCTATTGTTGTAGCTTTGGGTACAGCAATCCGAACTTCACGCTGTGAAATCATTCCCGCATTTAAATTCTTTTTACCCAGTCTCGCCTCGGTAAAGTTTACTGTGGCATCTATATTCCCTTTTATAGAAGTATAAAGTTGTTTTGGATTCTTAATTCTGGAAACAGTACGTGTATCCAATGTTTTTACACTGATAGCCAAACCTGTTTTTCCATCATAAAAATCAAAAACCTCAAACCTTTCAGGCAACCGAGAACCTGCTGGCATCTGCGTAGCAACAAAATCCTCAAAAGGATACCCCTGCTTATAGATATCTCCTCCCCACTCCATTTGGGTTTTACTACCATCTTTTTCTACCCGATATACACTCCGTATGTCTACTGTTGGGTGCGGATCTTTTGAGATGACTTTCGACAATTTAGCCGTGGCAGATGTAGACCCTTTGACCGCACCAAAGCCACCGCCGGCCATACTGGCTATTCCAGTAACCAGTTTTCCTATCTCCAGACCCGCATTATAAGCCCCTCCCGGACCCGCTTTTTCATATTCAGCTTTGACAGTATCAAGCTGCTTGAGATAACTATCCTTTGTTGCCTGCCAGATAAAACCGGGCATATCCTCCTGAATCAACAGTGTTCTAAGCGATTCAATGACTTCCGAAGGATTAGATACCGCGCCGACAATTGCCACCACACTATCATAGAGTTCTGATGGAATACCGGATACAAAACCCGCGGCCAGATAGCCATCTTGTGTGTGACTAATCAAGCCCCATTTAGCAAAAATCTGCGCTTTTTTAAGGTAACTGGACTCAGCGGCAAGCTCTTTTTCCATTAATTCCCGCTGATGATGGGCCAGATAGTTATAACGGAAAGTGTTTTCTGCACTGCTCGCTCCACTGTAAGCGCCATCTGCTTTACCGGTAAATACTGCTCCGGCAAAGCCGCCAAAAACACGGGCAATTTGCGCCTGCCGTTCCGATGTTCTCTGCCATTCTTCGGCTTTGATGAGATTATCTCCCATCATGACGCCAGCCAATTCCGCAGCCAAAGCCCCCGCCATTGCGCCTTTAACATTTCCTCTGCCAATTTCAGCGCTGACCCCTGCTACAACCGCGTGGCTTAACATTTTACCCGGTATTCCCAATACCTCGCCATTATCACCAATCAATCTGGCGCCTTCAGCATTAATCTGGCTGCCAATATTAGCCAACAGAGCCGTAGTCAAATTATCTTTAAAACTGCCGCCGTTAATGACTGTATTCAGGCTGGAACTAATAATGGATTGACCAGCCACCCGTTGGACGACTTTGTTCCAATCACCATTGCTGATTTGGGGTAATTTCGCTTTTGTGGGATCTAATGTAGTACCATCAGCCGCTTTATCCCATCCCATGTAGGAATCAAATCCGGCCAATGCGCCACCAATCGCCATTGAGGTAATTGTTGATTTAACCGCATCACTGCTACCTAATACTTTTAGCGCTTTGGATATGTCCCCCTGATTATCCACAATAGCAACCGCCGCCTGTGCCGCCAGTGATGACATACCCGCAGTTAACGCCCCACCCGCAACGCTATTACCCGCATAAGATGCAACAGATGCCGCTAAAGAGCTGCCTGCGGTTGCTGCCGCTGCCGCAATCGCAATTACCGCAGAAACCACTGGGTTTAAATGCTGGCTCTTGTGATCCCACTGTCATAAGCGTCTTTGACCACATTCCATTGGATATCTTTATTTTCACGAAGCCCTTTCAACCAGGCTGTTTCTGGCGTATTTCCCAATACGGCCAGGACATTTTGCAATGACTGACCATTTTTAGCTTTGATATCCGCGCTGACACCTTTAGCCGCTTCTACTGTCAGTTTTCCACCAGTGAAAATCTGCGGTAATACCCATTGGGTTTCGGTATAACCTTTATCCCTTTGCTTAATATAAAAGCCTTTGGAAGACGTAATAGTCTGTTCAAAAGCGGTATTTTTGACCGCCTTAAAATTGACTTTACCGTGAGTGCTGGTCAGTTTGGCGTTTTTATTAGTCGCAATTTTACTGGCTTCGTAAGTGCTGTCATCCCGACTTAACAGATTAATATCACCACCAGCAGTAAATTCAGTGACTTTATTAGTAACATCATGACGGGTACGTTTAATGGTTTTCTTTTTGCCATACCACTTACGTTTGGTTTCTGTTTTCTCATCATGGCTGGATTCTTCCATCGCCTGAGCGTATAGATAGCCACCTTTCGCCGCGACGTCCATTGCACCTTTGGCCGTCAGTTTAGTGGCTTGGAAAAGAATACTGCCGTTTGAAATAACAGTTAGTATACCGCCGCTCGTCAATGCAGTA
Organism: Photorhabdus kleinii; assembly: GCF_025384885.1. Taxonomy (NCBI): domain Bacteria; kingdom Pseudomonadati; phylum Pseudomonadota; class Gammaproteobacteria; order Enterobacterales; family Morganellaceae; genus Photorhabdus; species Photorhabdus kleinii. Next base: position 75,378 of record NZ_JAJAFY010000023.1, on the reverse strand, counting down.
CCTTGCTGTGTGACTGATTCGGTAAATTCCCTGCCTTTTTCTCGGTAAGAGTGATTCTGCACTGATTCAAAACGCATATTGCCGCCGGAAGAAATCGTTGTATTTCCGCCTGAGCTTAATGTCGCGCCTTGGGTAATCAGCGTTCCATTAGCAGCCAGGGTAAGCTGTTTTCCACCATTAACTACAGCAACAATATGGCGATCATCTTTATTGTTATCAATAGCGGAATAGCCCAGCGCTAATAAGTTAATATTCCGACCTGCTGATAATAATGTGTTACCTTTAGCGTTAATTTGAGCCGCTTTGCCATTGATATCTGCACCACTGATAATATTGATATTATTTCCTGCGGTTAACCGGCTACTTAACTCACCAGAACGGGACGAGGGAAATAATCTACTCAACGAAGGTGATAACTCACGGGGAGTGAGATCAATACTTTTTGCAGAAGTTAAGTTGATATCTTTTACTGCTGAGATATTAACTCCCTTAACAGATAGATTGCCTCCAGCATTAATCACAACCGAGCTTTTGGCATCAAGCTTACCTAGCTTAGATAACATCTGATTAAAGAGCGTTTGTTCTTTACTCTCAGCGGTCACGTCTCCCATTCGTTTATGTGTCAATAAATCACTGTTATTATCAATGGTAATATCATTATTCGCAGATAAAGAAATATTATGACTTTTCGTTAAGAAAATATTGCGAAGCAGAATATTCTTACCTGCATGTAAGAGTAAATCACCCGTAGCTTCCAGGCTACTTATTTTACGCGTATTATCAGGATTAAAATACTCTGGCTTACTACTACTCTGAAACTGAATATTCCCGTTGCGACTGATAATAGTTACATCTTTACCTTTTAGTTCACCTTGCAAGGCATTAATGTTATTAGCTGCTGTTATAGATAAACTATTTGACGAAATCAATGCGGCATTATTAAGATTAATATCATTCTCGGAAATAATATTTAACCCATCAGTCGCCTTTAGTTTATCAGTAATATTGATTTTACCCGCGTGAAGCAAAATGTTTTTTGCTGATAATGTGTCAGGTCGAGCAGTTACAGTTACTTCTGACAGATTTTTTGCATCATCAGGAATCAACGTTCTGATATTTAAGTTATTTTTAAAATCCGCTACTAGATTTTTTTCCGCACTAATTGAAGACGATATATAACTTTCTTCTCACCAAGTATATAACTCTCCTTGCTTGGTATACTCTGCGTCTTCATAAACATAAAATAAATCCCAATCACCAGGTAGTGCATCATCATCTTTGAATTCACTGCCAACCAGAGGGTTTGATGTAGTATAATGCCAAAATGTATTTTTCTTACCTAATTGACGGCTGATAACATCAATATTTTCCCCAGTGAGAATAAGATCCTGCTTTGCATATATAGATGAAACATCATTTCGCAAATTAGTTGCATTAATATAAGCATTACCACCAGAAATAATATTTCCCGCTGGGCTTATCGCCTTTATTGAAAATCTATCCTGTTTAATGTTGATAAAGTTATTTTTTAATAAATCAACAATACCAAACCATTTATCACGATTAAAATCTTTCAGTTTTACAGCCAATGTAATGACGGAATCAACACCTTGTCTAATACCATAAAAACTACCAGCCCATTTATTAATTTCTACTGAATCAGCCGGGATAGTTTTCCATTCCGTTATGGTTTGATCTCTGATATTATCCAGTTTATCAGTGCGAACAACCAAATCCCCTTTCACAGTCTTTATCGTCGCAGACTTGTTTTCAATCAGAGCGCTCTTATTCCCCTGAGCATCTTTCTGTAACCACATATTATTATTAGCTTGCAGAAGTGATTTATTTCCGGCATTACGTATAGTATCACCAAATATCCGCATATCCCGGCCCGCAGTTACACTCCCTTTATTATCCAATTTAGTACTTGCCAGAGTAATATCCCGTTCCGCTTGTACCTTGATATTTTGCGCAATATGAGTCTCTTTAGCGCTAAGATTAAAATCCGTTTTGGCTTTGGCATTTCCCAGCTCAATTTTGCCATTAACGTTTAAGGTAATATCACGCTGATTGCTGATTAAATCCTTAAGATTAACACCGACACCATCTTCTGTAGCAACCAAACGGATTTTATTGGCATACATGCCGCCTAATGCTTTGGTATCAACGGCTAATTGAGGTTTAGCACCTTCTCAAGTGATTTTTTTCACTGTGCCATCGTTAAAATCAATCCGGTTAGCTCCCTGCGTCAGGGATAAATTATTAGCTTGAATTTTTCCATTTAATTCAGTCGCTCGACTGATAATATCGATATAATCTGTCGATTTGCCATCCAGCCCTTTGCTACCAATGGTAATCTGGCCTTTTTTAACCTCCAGTGCTTCCAACGCACCCTGTTTATCAAATTGAGGCTTACCGGTAGTCAATGTTGCACTGCCGGTATTAATAAAACCACAGCCATCGCAGGTAATGCCATTGGGGTTAGCAATCATCACATTGGCTTTATGACCAACTATCTCTAGTTTTCCCTGAAGATTAGATCGTCCACTGCCAGTAACTTCATTAATAATCAGTTCAGCCGATTTTCCATTCAAGTTAGGGTTAACATTAAGTTGTCCGGCTAATTGTGATTTAACTGCCTGAGTGGCGTTATTTAATACGGCACCCTGAGTGGCAACATTAAATTCTTTATAGGTGTTGCGAGATATTCCTGCACCATTAGGCGTAGCAATATTTACGATCGGCACATTACCCTGGTTTTGTACCTGTGTTCGGTTATTATCTGGCGCGATCCCAGCCGCAATAGCAGGATGAAGGGGATATACGGCAGTAAGATAAATTAAAAGATAACAAGCGCCCCTTGCCATAGGGCCGTTACGTCTATCCATTATTCTGTCCTTTCTTAATTTGAGTACAAAGTTATTGGTATATACCCGTATTACATCGCTAAAAAATCAGTGATACAGACCAGTAAACTACCCAGTTATCCGGTTTCAGATGGTCTGGATAAATCAGTGGTGTTCCCAATGTCATCGTTTGATTGAACCTGCGGTGAGTCAGTGATATGCCAAGCGCTGTACCGGTAACATTACCACCATCGATTTGTCCGGTTTTTCCCTGTAACCAGCCAGTATCCAGCGCCCCTGTTAAGGCAAGTTCACCTACAGGAAGAGTTGCAATCTGCCAGTTCAGCTCATTACGCCAATACCCACCGCGATTGCCGGTCAGGTATTGTTCTTTAAATCCCCGAACAGAGTATTGCCCACCCAATGAGAGACGTTCACTGGCATAAAGGTTGTACGGTGTGGTTTGACCGTAAACAGATGAGAGGTAATAAATGGAGTCGGTGACCGGGATAAAATAGCTAGCACTCAGACTGAATTTGCGGAATTGGCTACGTGGAGCATCCGGGAAATACGGGTCATCTTTTGTTGCACCTAACACGGGTAAGCTATAACTCAATGCAGGGTTGAACGTGATATAGCCACCCGCCAGTACCGAACTGTAATTGATACCAAGATTGGCAACACTTAATGTCGGGCTGCTGATGGATAATTTCTTTCCTGCAAACAAATTCGTTGTCTGACAATGTGTTATTCCTGCATTCAGAGTCAGTTTCTGCTCACCGTCACGATATAACGTCCGGTTTATTACTAGCCGGTGAGTCTGATTGTCACCTTCATAGCGGTAGGTTTGTGAGCCAATCGGAACCTTCTGAAAAGAATCGTTCCACGCATATTGATAGCTGAACAACCAGTCACCATAAGGAACCGTCACATTGGAAGAGAAACTTCGACTACGGTGATTATTACGGAAATCGCTGTTGCGGCTGGCAGATAATGACCATTGGTCAGCAAGGCGTAATAGATTATCTACATTCACACTGGCGTTAATTTGCCCGGCACCAGTACTTTTTTGACCACTATTATCCACCCCCAAACTGGCGCCAACCGGCAAACGAGTCGATATTCGTTTTAAGATAACCGCAGAATAACCAAGCTGTTTTCCCGGCTGAATATCAATGGTTATCTGCTGGGAAGGAAGCCGGTTCAGTTGTTCCATCCCCTGTTCAATATCCCGAAGATTCAATGTTTTACCAACCATTCCCGGAAAGGCCATTTTCAATGAAAGTGGTGTCTCACCATCAAGTGTGATTGATTCAACTTTGCCTTCACTCACGGTAATAATGAGCATACCGGTGGATAAATCCTGTGCTCTGAGTCCAGCACGAGAAGTGACATAACCTCGCTCAATATAGGCATTCGATACTTTACGCACCAGTTCATTAATATCTGGCAAGGTTAAGCAACGGGATAAATAAGGCTGTATTAGCTTTTCCCGCGCTGACAGGGAAAGGCTCTCAGTGCCTTCAAATTGAATATGGTGAACGGTATGACAGACAGATTTAGCACCATCAATTTCAGGCGCTAAATCTGGCGATAAAGTGATGTTGTTACGCAACGCCTCCCGTTGCTGCTGAGCCTGCTGCAATAACGCTTTTTGTTGTTGAGTGATAACCTCTTGATCCGCTGGGCTAATAAACGATGAAGCATAAGCTTCCCCTGATATAGCGAATAGAACGGATACAACTAATTTCCTAAGACAAACAGATATTCTTTCCATTGATAATTTTTATTTCACAATACGTTTAATTGTTAAAAGAATGAATAATGTCTTAGTTTAACTGTAAATTCAGATGAAAATAAAAGTATATCTTACTTAAGTGTTAGTAAAATATTACTTTTTAAATACTTAATAGAATAAGTAACTTTTTATATTTAATTAAACACATAATTTAGGAACATGCAAAAACACAATTGTAATTATTTATTTACACTTAGTGTAACCGTAGTTTGACATAAATAAGTTAATCCTTTAGCCTGCCTTTCTATAACGATTTCAATCAGTTCAGAAACTAGGGGAAAGCGTGAAGAATCGTACTCTTGGCAGTATTTTTATCATAGCGGGCACGACAATTGGCGCAGGAATGCTGGCTATGCCGCTGGCAGCGGCCGGTGTCGGCTTTGGAACAACCTTTGTGATGTTAATCGCTCTTTGGGTTTTGATGAGCTATACCGCTTTATTGCTGGTGGAAGTTTATCAATACAGCCCGGCCGATACGGGTCTGGGAACAGTGGCAAAACGCTATCTGGGACGAGGAGGCCAATGGCTCACCGGTTTTAGTATGCTCTTTCTCATGTATGCCCTGACCACCGCTTATATCAGTGGCGCCGGTGAGTTGCTCTCAGGCAGCCTCTCTTCATGGCTGGATAAACCTGTTTCTGTCTCATTTGGCGTGCTGATTTTCACCCTTGTCGCCGGTTGTGTTGTCACTATCGGTACTCAATCTGTCGATATGATTAACCGCCTGCTATTTACGGCAAAAATCATCTTTCTGGTTATTATGCTGACCGTCATGATGCCCCACATCAAAAGCACTAACCTGATGTCAATGCCTTTGGAACAAGGTTTGGTATTATCAGCTATTCCCGTGGTATTCACCTCTTTTGGTTTTCACGGTAGTGTGCCAAGTATCGTCAATTATATGGGAGGCGATACTCGCAAGTTACGTAAAATATTTGTTATCGGCAGTGCAATCCCATTAACTGCCTATATCCTATGGCAATTGGCAACATTGGGCGCCATCTCTTCCCATACTTTTGTCGGAATTTTAGCGGAACAATCAGGATTGAATGGGCTGTTAAAAGCGGTGAGAGAGGTTGTCGCGACGCCTCGTGTAGAACTTGCTGTCCGTCTGTTTGCTGATTTGGCGCTGGCAACCTCATTTCTTGGGGTCTCTTTAGGTTTGTTTGATTATATGGCAGATCTGTTCAAACGCCGTAACAACGCGACCGGTCGCCTGCAAACCGGAATCATTACTTTTGTTCCACCATTACTTTGTGCTTTGTATTATCCAAACTTTGTCATGGCGTTAACTTTCGCCGCAGTCGCACTGTCCATTCTCGCCCTGTTACTGCCTTCCATGCTGGCATGGCGTAGTCGTCAAATTGAGCAACGAGCCTATCGGGTAAAAGGCGGAAAACCCACTCTGATTCTGGTATTTCTTTGCGGAATTACGGTAATTGCTATCCAGATAGGTATTGTCAGTGGTTTACTGCCAAAAGTGGGTTAATTAAGAAGCCAAAACTGTCCGCATCAGCAATGGTGCGGACAAAATGCAAAAGTAAATTAGAAATTCAAACCAGCACCGATATAAAATCCATCAGCCAGTTTGTTATCCCTATTTCCCTCTTTCCCTCTCATGTTCATAACCCGGTAACCGGCATCCACCGTCAACGGTTTAAATACGGTAAAACGTAAACCACCCGCGGCCTCAGCATAAGAATCAATACCCGAAGTTAATCTGGATGGCGCACCGTAAACTTCACCGTACAGAGCTAAAGAGGGCATAACAGTCCAACTCAAACCCACACCTGCTGCTAATGCCTCACCATTTTTCCCATCTTTAGGGGATAAATAGAGAGCCTTACCGCCAATGCTGGCCGTCAATGGACCAACAGGCAGGCTAAATGCGGTTCCCAAACTTCCCAACTGCCCATTATGATCACTGCGTGCCCAGTTGCCATTAAAGGATAATCCAGCACTGTTATCACCAATTGCCGCAGAAGTATGGGTGAAATGGCGGCCAGCCTGAACATTCACGGAAATTGCATTCGCTGATTCAGCAATCAACAACAAACCGGTTGCTACCGCGGCAAGATAAACCTTCATGATATTTCCTCTTTATTTACTTAATGTTAAACATCTTACGTAAATACAACTAAACCGATAGACAACAAAAAGAAATGAATCATCTATACTTACTAAATATGTGTGAATTTTTCATTTCATTTGCTTAATAATTAATTATGTAAATAGTTTTATTTTAAACAATAAATAAGAAAATAATAAATAAATTATAAAAAAACACAAAATTTGCATTTCGCCATTTGACCAGAACGTTTTTCTTAATCAGCGATTCCGCTGTTTTTTTTCATGTAAAACAGGAGAAGTGTGATGAAAAAGAGAGGACTTACAACGAATGCTGGCGCCCCTGTCGTTGACAACAATAATGTCATGACTGCGGGTCAACGTGGTCCTATGTTGTTACAAGATGTTTGGTTCTTAGAAAAGCTTGCCCATTTTGATCGTGAAGTGATCCCAGAGCGCCGTATGCATGCCAAAGGTTCTGGAGCTCATGGCGTCTTTGTGGTGACTCACGATATTACTAAGTACACCCGCGCTAAGATTTTTTCTGAAATAGGCAAAAAAACCGAGATGTTTGCCCGTTTCTCAACCGTCGCCGGTGAGCGCGGCGCAGCAGATGCGGAACGTGATATTCGTGGTTTTGCGCTTAAGTTCTACACTGAAGAAGGTAACTGGGATTTAGTTGGTAACAACACCCCGATATTCTATCTCCGTGATCCACTGAAGTTCCCAGATCTTAACCATGTTGTTAAACGCGATCCCCACACTAATTTACGTAATCCTGCCTATAAATGGGATTTCTTCTCTCATCAACCTGAATCACTGCACCAATTAACCATTGATTTCAGTGACCGTGGTGTACCTAAATCTTTCCGTCATATGCACGGTTTTGGTAGCCATGCTTTCAGCTTTATCAACGCAGATAATGAACGTTTCTGGGTGAAATTCCACTTCCGTTGTCAGCAAGGCATTAAAAGCCTGATGGACGAAGAGGCAGAAGCGCTGGTGGGTAAAGATCGTGAAAGCTCTCAGCGTGACTTGTTTACAGCAATTGAACAAGGCGATTATCCACGCTGGAAATTAAAGGTTCAGATTATGCCAGAGAACGAAGCTTCTCAGACGCCGTACAATCCGTTTGATTTGACAAAAGTATGGCCTCACGGCGACTACCCGATGATTGATGTCGGTTATTTCGAGCTAAACCGTAACCCTGATAACTATTTTGCAGACGTTGAACAGGTTGCTTTCAACCCCGCGAATGTTGTGCCAGGTGTCAGTTTCTCCCCTGATAAGATGTTACAAGGCCGTCTGTTCTCTTATGGTGATGCTCAACGTTACCGTCTTGGCGTTAACCACCATCAAATTCCGGTCAATACACCTCGTTGTCCGTTCCATAATTTCCACCGTGATGGGGCAATGCGTGTCGATGGTAACAGCGGAAACACAGTGACCTATGAACCAAACAGTGCAGGATTGTTCCAGGAACAACCTGAATTCAAACAACCATCATTGTCTTTAGAAGGAGATGCCGATAACTGGAACCATCGTCAAGATGAAGATTATTTCAGTCAGCCTCGCAGGCTATATAACTTAATCAGCAGTAAAGAACATCAACGTATGTTTGACCGTATCGCCAGTGAACTGTCACAAGCACATGAAGAGACTCAACGCCGTCAGGTTGAGCTATTTAGAAAAGTTCACCCAGAATATGGCGCTGGTGTTGAAAACGCGCTGAAAAAAATCAAAGGCTAATGTCTAACAACACCATCTTTTAACCCTCTCTGCCCATTATTACACGATAAATAATGGGCAGTACGAAATTCAACATATTGATAGCAAATCAAAATAGCTCAAGAGCAACCGGGCAAATCCAACACCCATTTTTTGATTTGCTGACGGGAAACTTTAATGCCGTTATTTTTAAGCTTTTGAGGTAACAGATAGTAAGCGACTGGGCGCTGAAAAGAAGCCAGTTTATCAATCAACCATTCAGGTAATGCATCAATGACCTCAGATGAATTACTGTCTATCACCGCGACAGGGCGATAACCAAATTCAGGGTCGGGTACGGGAACAATAAAGTTTTGCGCGACCTGTGGATAGGTATTAATCACCCGTTCAATATCTTCCGGCTGAATCCCTTCTCCACCGCTGAAAAATTGATTATCCATCCGGCCAAGTATCTGCAACTCATCATTTTGTATCACTCCTCGATCACGGGTATGAAACCAGCCATCACGATCAGCTAACGGTTGTAATTTACCATCCAGCCAATATCCATTAGCAAGGCTGCCAGAACGAATCTGAATTTCCTCATTTATCAGACGAATTTCTTTGCCCGGTAAAGGATTGCCGACACCGGGAAGATCGTCTGCTCGTTTAATACATACTGTTGAAGCCAATTCGGTCAAACCATAGCTACACCAACAGCAAATGCCTTGCTGCTCCGCTCTTTGAGTCAATTCAATGGGGATTATTGCTCCACCCAACAGCACTTGTTTCAAATTCAGTGTCTGATTTTGTGACTGTTCCAGTAACCGCCAAAGCTGAGTCGGAACCAATGAAGCGTGAGTACAATCTGCCAAAGCATGATCTAACAGATTGGTATTTCTGAGCACTAAAGAAGCCCCTTTGATTAGCCAGCGCCAAATGATCCCCTGACCCGATACATGAAACAACGGCAATGAGAGCAACCAGCTATCTTGTTGCTGAAATTCAATTACTGAAAGTACATCTTGCGCACTGGCAAGATGAGCATGAATTGAGTGAGCAGCCGCTTTAGGCAATCCAGAAGAGCCGGAGGTCAGTATCATACTGGCCGGGCGCATAGCATCCCAACCCACTGAATTATCATCAGAATTTAATGGTTCACTTTGCCAATCGAGGGATTTGGCATCCATCACAGGCAAGTTGTCACCACAAAAATCAGCCACAAAATCGATATTCAAATGTGGCAGTAATTTAGCCAAGAGCATTTCAGGCAGTTGAGGATTCAGTGGCAATACCCGCGCACCACACTGTAGCGCGGCAAGATAGCAAAACAACATCTCTTCACTGTTCTTCCCTCGCAGCATTACACCACTGCCTTCAACTATCCCCTGTTGGCGAAAATTGGCCGCTATCGTATCCAAAGAGATAACTAATTGATGCCAGGTTAGGGAACGATTACGCAACTTGACAGCAATATTTTCAGGGCTAAACGATGCCCAGTAGCGCCATGGCCACTGGGTAAATGAATTTAACTGCGCCATGCGATGTCTAACTCGTCCAATCTTGTTACTGGCATCGTGCTGCCCGGCCAACGGCGCACCAACTGAGACTGAACCAATTCCAGCGTATCCAGTCCAGGAATAGTCGCTGGCGTCAGCCAATGAGCAATACGGGCAAGCTGAGTCAAACCGAAGCTGGTTTCAATACTGGAGCTAATCACCGCCTCCAATCCAGCGTTGTGCGCGGCTGAAATCAACTGACAGCAACGGGCAAGGCTTCCTATTAGAGTGGGTTTAATCACAATAGCAGTCACCCCTGCTTGTGCCTCTACGTTAAAACCTTCATCACGGACGCTTTCATCCCATGCAATGGCAATCCCTGTATCTCGGGCAAAAGCGAGCGATTGTTCCGGGGTTTGACAAGGTTCTTCCAAAAAGGCAATTCGGTTGCGGTAATCAGGATTGACATACTTAGCGAAACTGTCCGCTTTAGCACGGCTCCAACTACGGTTAGCATCCAGCCGCAAAGATAAATCCGGTACCGCTTCCAGTAAAACATTCACTACCATGCCGTCACGTACAGCTTCATACAGCCCGATTTTCACTTTGGCAACTTTTTGCCCACTCATGTTACTGAGACGAACAATCAACTCATCAGGATCACCGTTGCACAATGGCGCTTTCCGGTAATCAGCGTCTTCCGGTAAGTTATCCTGCAATTCAGCTAATGCACAGCTAATCCCAAATGCGACAGAAGGTAATTCACTTTCATCAGGTTCAGCACCAAGATGCCACTGTCTAAGCCATGCCATCGCTGCTTCACCTGCCTGTTCAACGGTTTCTTTGCTGAATTCCGGCAATGGTGCAATTTCACCCCATCCCTGTTGACCATTTTCCTGTAAGTGAACCAAAAAACCATCACGAGTTTTAAGCCGCTGATATCGCAGGATAACACCTGACTCCATTGGCAATCTGAACCGGTATAAAATTGCAGTACGCATTATGGGTTACGTTTAAATTTGCTGAAATCAGGGTGGCGTTTCTCAATGAATGCATTACGTCCCTCCTGACCCTCTTCTGTCATATAGAAAAGCATGGTGGCGTTACCTGCCAGTTCCTGCAATCCAGACTGACCATCACAATCCGCATTTAGAGCTGCTTTTAAGCAACGCAGGGCCATTGGGCTATTTTTCAGCATTTCACGACACCAGCGAACGGTCTCTTTTTCCAGATCCGCATAAGGTACAACGGTGTTAACCAGCCCCATTTCCAACGCTTGTTTAGCATCATACTGGCGGCACAAGAACCAGATTTCGCGGGCTTTTTTCTGACCAACAATTCGAGCCATATAAGATGCCCCCCAACCGCCGTCAAAAGAACCCACTTTAGGTCCGGTCTGACCGAAAATAGCGTTATCAGCCGCAATGGTCAGGTCACATACCAGATGCAGTACATGACCACCACCAATCGCATATCCAGCAACCATAGCAACGACGGGTTTTGGACAAGTGCGAATTTGGCGTTGGAAATCCAAGACATTCAGATGATGCATGCCGTTGTCATCCTTATAACCACCATGATCACCACGGACTTTTTGATCACCACCAGCACAAAAAGCTTTTTCACCCATTCCCGTCAGGATAATCACCCCGATATTGTCATCATAACGGGCATCATCCAATGCCTGCATCATCTCTTTAACCGTCAATGGCCGAAATGCGTTACGTACTTGTGGGCGATTGATGGTGATTTTAGCCATACCATCTGTGGATTTGTGATAAAAAATATCTTCAAACCCTTCAGAGCAGTCCTGCCATACAATTGGGGCATAGAGTTCTTCTTCGCTCGGGTAAATCATATTCGTATTCCTATACATTAAAGAGTGATAAAAAATGGTTTACTACCGCAGCAAACGCCGCCGTGTCCGCTCGGTGAGCATTATGCCCAACATGTGGAATAGTTTGCAGCGGCAAAGCGCAACGTTTCGCCAATTGTTGGAATTTCTTATCATTTTCGCCACACAGATAAACAAAAGGTAACGCCAGTTGTTGCAATACCGGTACTAACCAAGGTTGATGTCCAAGTGAAGTATTTTCCAGCATATTAGCCACACCATTGCCATTATTATGACGGCGTACTTTGATCAGTTGCTGACGCTGTGCAGGTAATAAATCAGAAAAAACCGGCTGCTGATACCAATCAGATAAAACCTGTTCCATCGGCTGAGAACGAAAACGTCCGGCCCAATTTCTATCGTGTTCGAGACGATTATTCCGCTCCTGTTGGGAAAATAACCCAGGATTTCCTCCTTCAACCAGCAATCCGCATAATCCCTGATTATCACCATAACAGGCATGATACATAGCAATACGGCCCCCTAAGGAGTAGCCAATCAGCCAGTATTTACTAATTTGCTGCTCTGCTAATGTTTCAGATAAAAGACAACTCATCTCCAGAAGATCTTTTACCCGCACGTCAGTGGAATCACCGTGACCAGGTAGATCGATAACCAATGAAGGATGATGATCACACAGATTCACTAATGGCAACCATTCATCACCACAGCCCAATAATCCATGCAACCAAACCAGCCACGGGCGGTCATTGTGACCGTTAAACTTACGATAAGCGAGGCTCACAACATAGCCACCTGTTTTAACAGTTGTTGCAAACACTCAGCTCCTTCTCTATCCGACACTTTTAGCTCAATCAGTGTGGTTTCATTTTGTTGCCATGCCTGTTCAATACTTTGTTGCAATTCCATCCAATTTTGTGGGCTGGCATATTTCAAGCCGAACATCGCCGCAGCATGATCAAAATTAACGTATTGAGGCATACAGTAAAAACGCTGCCTTGCTTCTTCCAGAGTGGGTAGTAAAGAGAAAATCTGCCCGCCGTTATTATTTACCACAATTAATACCATTGGAGCGGAAGGATGACGCAACAGAGCCAAGCTATTGAGATCATAAAGCGCCGATAAATCACCGATAATAGCCAAAGTGGGCTTTGCCGTTGCCCGTTGCACACCTGCCGCAGTGGAAATTAACCCATCAATGCCGCTAGCACCCCGGTTACTGTAAACCGGATATCCCGCCGGTAATTGCCCCAGTGCATCGATCAAACGAATAATCAGGCTGTTACCGACAAACAGCTGCCCGCGTTCAGGCAGTAATTCACACAATCGATAGGCCACCGTTGCTTCACCAAATTTCCCAGCCAATTCAGTTCTGACACAGTTAACTGCTTTTTCTGACCATACTTTGAGCTTTTCTGCCCACAATGTACACGATTGTGCCCACGGTATACGCGGCTGTGCCGGATGAGCCAGTAACCAGTCAGCAATATGACAGGTCAATTTTTTACCACGATGATTGGCAGGATCAAGCCGGCCTGGTATCGGATCAATAATCCAAAACTCCTGCGGCTGGCATTTCGCCTGCCACTGTAACAAGCGTTTCCCTATCAGGCTGGAACCAAACTGCACTACCAGTTGTGCTTGCGCTAAAATCTCCTGCACATGAGGATTATCCAACCATAAATCGGCACAAGGCAATGGCTGCCCAGTTTGTGAAAGCACATTGCCAATCAACGGCCAGCCCAATGCCTTTGCCCATTTAGCAACATTAACTCCCTCTTCGGCACTCATTCGACCAGCCAATACAACGCCTTTTTTCTGTTGCCAACAGTCCCAATCCGCTACTTCTGCCACAACATTAGTTACTGGCTGGCTCAACCAAGGTGTTTTACTTTTCCACCAATCGCCTAACTGCTGCTGCCACTCATCATAAGCAGGCTCTTCATCACCATATAATGGTTCAGCAAATGGGCAATTAATATGCAAGGCCCCATGCCGCAAATTCGCCATACTATGATCGATGACAGAAGCCAGCCAGCTTGCCGGTATATCTACGGTCGGTCTTGGCAAAGAAATTATTTGGCATGGATGAGAAGCAAAAATACCATTTTGACGGATAGCCTGATTCGCTCCACAATCCATCAATTCTGGTGGCCGATCAGCAGTAAGGAAAACCACTCGTTCACCCGTTAAACTGGCTTCAATTAATGAAGGGTAGAGATTGGCCACTGCGGTTCCAGAAGTAACGATAACGGCAACCGGCTCTCTACTTGCTTTGGATAACCCCAGTGCCAGATGCCCTAATCCACGCTCGTCAAAATGAGTATGACAAATCAGTTTGTTATTTGCCGCAGCAGCTATTGTCAAAGGCGTGGAACGTGAACCGGGTGCAATACAAACATGACGTAATCCATGACGAGTAAGTGCTTCCAATAAAAGTTCCGCCCAGCGGCGGTTAAATGCGCTGTTTGACATATTTTACTCAAAAAATTTCTATAAAAACTGGCTATTAGCCTAACGGTACCGATAATTATTTCTTTATCCTAGTTCAATGAATTGCCATTTAATCGGAGATTGTTTTCATTCACCTTTCAGCAAAGTGCGCAACCCGGCAGCTTTATTCTCTATCTCTATCCACTCCTGTTGTGGATCAGATCCCATCACAATCCCCGCACCGGCATACAGTGAAAGTAAGTTATTGTTAATTTGTGCGCAACGTAGCGAAACCGCAAACTCACTCTGTTCACAGGAAAGATATCCAGCGGACCCTGCATACCAATCACGACTGAATAACTCGCTATTACGAATAAAATCACGCGCCGCTTCACGAGGTAATCCAGCAACAGCGGCCGTTGGTTGTAAACGATGCAAGCAATCACTATCACTGGCATTCTTTAGTTCTCCCTGGATCCGGCGGCGCAAATGCTGAACCTTTCGCAGACGAATCACATCTGGCGGAGCAACATCGACAGAAACCACGGCGCCTTGAAGACGCTGGCAAATATCATCAACAACGAGCAAGTTTTCATGTTGATTTTTTTTATCACCTAGCAACCATTGCCCCAATTTTTCAGCTTGCTGAGTATCATCTGAATTGGTAACCGTCCCCGCCAGCGCTTCTGTATAAAGCTGAGTCTGCTTGCGGTAGTAAAGCCGTTCTGGCGAAGACGCCAAAAAAGCCTCATGCTGATTAAAAGCCAACATAAAATGATAACAACAGTGATTTATCTGGCGACTCGCTGCCATAAACTGTCCAGTCGCTAAAGATTCACTCAGTATTATCTGCGTTTTACGCGCCATCACTACCTTTTCCATCTTGCGATGAGTAATAGTATCCAAAGCCTGCTCAATCAAATCACACCACCGGGCGCGTTCCGGCACATTCTCCTCGTTCACTACCACCGCCTGTAACACAGAGAATTCCTGGTGCGGTACTAACTGTCGCAGAAATTCCTGTGCATTCCTCATATCCTGCCGACCAGCTATATTCAAATACAATCTGCTTTCGTCACGGTAGCGACGTAATTCGATGCGGGGCAAAAACAGATAACCTGTTTCCCCTGCTTCGGATTGCGTAATACGGGCTGGTTGAATCCGATCCCAAGCATTCAGCCCCCAGATCCGTATCTGTGGAAACTGACCGTTTCTCTGCAAAAAATTTTCGGCTAAAGCGATATCACTGAAAAGATGGATTTGCCCACAAGCAGCAACTTCTTCATGGCCCTCTCTGTGATGCCAGTAGAATTGTGGATAATGAGACTGCGCTGCCAGCCATTCCAGCCAGTAAACGCTGCAACCTGCTGGCAGAGGAAATGAAATCTGTTGAATACCAACTTCGCTAACTTGTTCATTATTCAGTGTCTTACATATATCAGCGACAACATTAGCAATTTGACTCACCACTTTCTGCCCCAAAAGACGTGATAAAAAGTAGGATTATACGGGGCATTAATAATAATTAAAGCCCTGATTATTTATGTAATTATACTTGTCCAATTCCGTTAACAGAATGCTATTACCTCAATACTGAAACAGACTAAATCAGATGTTTTGTGCCTCAAATAACGAATATAAGAGCCTATCCCAAGCATGATCCTCACCATGCAATTTATAAAAAAACGACTCCATTACTTACTACGAAAAATCTACTAAATAAATACCGTTATTATAAACAAAGAAATAAACATTTTTTCTTTGTAAAAATCCACCTATAAAAAACATATCTTATTTTCATAATAGCTAAATAGAATTATAAAAAAATCCTCCTTATTTGTTAATTTGAACTATCATATGAACAATTAAGACTTTAATTAAAATATAGATCTAAAAATAGCAAAAACTTTTATTCAACAACACATAAAATAGAGTTCTATCTTATCTATTATTTAAACATGCCATAAACGACAAATCAAAAAACATCTGACTTATTCTTTATAAAAACACCACATTACCTATTTTTTAAATTAACAATATAGAAATTATATAACCGCCACATCACGAAATCAACGTAACAAATTGTTTTAAAATGCATTTTATAAAAATAACATTAAAATATTTTATATTTATTATCTTAACATCAATTAAAAAATGAAATACCAAACCATATAAACAAGAAAGACAAAAGATTATTTTTACATTTGATTACTAAAATAATAAAAATTCATACTATTTAATTTCATATATTAGATATAAAAAAATCATAAATAATTTCATTTAAGATTGATAAAAATATAGACAATTATTTAATAAAACTCATGAATTAAACTATTTTCACAACAATTAATCATGAAAATATATGTATTTTTAATTCAGATTATTCAATAAAAAATACAACATTAATTTAACAACATGAGTATTATGACGTTCGGTTGTGCCTTGATGTATTTAATAATTTTTCAATAAAGCAAGAACCATTAATGGAGAAATATATGTTATTAGCTCAACTTCCAGCGGAAAAAACACTAAATGAAACAGATATTCCCTCGGCTACCTTGCAATTACTGACTGGTAAACAAGAAGGTGTTGCACGCCCCGGAGGAATATTTACCAAAGAAGACTTGATTAATATCAAACTGTATATTAAAAAAGGTCTATCACTCCCTTTTAATCTTGAGGAAGTGAAAAACTACTTGGGTTACCAAAAGATCGATATCGCTGGATTAGAACCAGAAGATATTCACACTTTGTTTGAAGAAATCCGCACTCACTCGTTTAGCTGGAGCGATGTGGAAAACGATATTCTGCAACAGAGCATAGACCTGGAAGTTGTTGGCAAACAAATTACCGAAACGGGTGAAAACATCATTAGCATCATTAATGAAATGCCAATTATCACACGTATAAAAAGGAGATTAGGAGAAATATCGGACAGACAACTCGCCGAGATCACCTATACCTATGAAGACAGAGAAGTATCCTATGTTCTAGGGGAAATCCTTGACACCATGAAAAGTGATATTAAGAAACAACAGGAAAAAACTGAAAAGGTCAAAGCTGAAGTATCCGATTTCAAGCTAAAGCTGATTGGTGGCAGGTTATCAAACGGCAGCATTGCCTTGGGCTTACAACCACAAGTCGAAAATAAGAGAAAGCTGATGAAAGACAATAAGATGTCGGTCAACATCGGAGATCTGGATGAGAAAATCATTGAGAAAAAAGAGGACATTGTCCAACTCAAGAAAGACTACGATAAATTCGTCGGCCTGGCTTTCTCTGGTATCGCAGGAGGGCTTATCGGCCTCGCTATTACCGGTGGCATCTTTGGTTCCAAAGCAGAGGAAGTGCGAAAACGGAAAACTATGCTGATCGAAGAAGTGCGGAGCCTGGAAGAGAGCATCAAAGGTAAACGCGCACTGCAAAAGTCTATTACTAGTTTATCCCTTGATTTTAGCGACATCGATACCCGTTTGTTGGATGCAGAAGTCGCGCTGAACCATTTGGATTACATGTGGCAATCCATGCTGACCCAGATCAATGCTTCCAAAGATAAATTCAGCCAAATTAACGATGCTCTGAACCTGACCTCTTTTATGACTAAATTCCAGCAAGTCATAAACCCTTGGAAAGAAGTAGAAGGTTCCGCGAAACAATTGGTCAAGGTTTTCGATGAAGCATTGAAAGAATACAAATCTCGCTATAACTAATCATTCACGTATTACATAGGACTTACGGAAAAAAGGAGTATTAAAATGACTGACGTCATCACTTTCCCTCAGAAAACGATCATTTATCCAGAAATTAACGTAAAAACTTTGAGTCAAGCGGTGAAAAACATCTGGCGTTTAACGCATCAGCAAAAATCAGGCATTGAAATTATTCAAGAAAAAACTCTACGGATAAGCTTATATAGTCGTGATATCGACGAAGCCGCTCGCGCCTCTGTACCTCAACTACAAACTGTTCTGAGGCAACTCCCGCCGCAAGATTATTTCCAGACCATCATCGAAATTGATACCGCTTTGGAAAATACCGAATTGGATGACGAAACACGAAATACCCTGTTGGAAGCACGTTTAGAGCAAGTACGCAGTTTAAACAAAGATGTTAAAAACGTCATTTCCAGCTTACACGAAGAAGCTAACATAATGACCAGCAAAATTGCCGACGTTAGTAATGTCGTTATTTTAGAACGTCTGGAAGAACGCCTGAAAGAAGAACAGGAAAGAAAAGAAGAGCTGCAAGCCGATATCACGCAGAAAGAGCAGGATAAGACCAAATTAATCCCAGATCGCGACAAGCTCATCGAAAGCCAAAATATTATCCGTCAATATAATCTGGCCGATATGTTTAAGGATTATATTCCCGATGTCAGTGAACTGGACAAACTGAATCTGGCTAGCCCCAAAAAAGAACTCATTAAACAAGCGATCAAACAAGGAATTGAGATCACTAAAAAGATTCTGAGTAATATCTCCACAGGACTAAAATATGTTGAGCTAGCTGATGCTAGAATCAAATTGGATAAACAAATCGCTCAATTAACCACAGATTGCGACGATTTAAAAACTCAGTTAAAAGGCGTGGAACAACGGATTACCGGTATAGCTGATGTGCATCAAATCGACAAAGAACGCACTACCCTATTACTCCAGGCAACTCAACTGGAACAAGTATGGAACATCTTTGCCAGACAATTACAGGAGACCATAGATGATCAAACCCGTCAGCAAAACCTGACTAAACTCATACACGATCAACTAGACTACCTTGACAATCTGGAATCACAATATAGCGGGCTTCTAGTGAAATAAATATGGCTTATCCCCTGATCTTTGATCTCCATCAGGCAATTGAAACACTGATCAGGGAGAAGAAAGCGTTATCAATAAATTGCAATAACCCGGTAAGGATGATCTTACCGGGTTTTTATATTCCAAATAATCCGTAACAACTGACTGGCTATTTAGAGAATAATTTTCGCTTGCTGTATCACATCAATCAGCGGTTGAGGCCAGATACCTAGCGCTAACACCAATAATGCAGAAATCAGAACAACCATCCCGCCGGCAGTCGATGCCCAGTTCCTTGGCGTGTCACGGTTAAGGGCCTTCGGCGCAGGTAGATACAGACTGACCATGACCCGCAGGTAGTAATACAAACCGATAGCACTACCCACAACCACAGCCCCCGTCAGCCACCACAGTTCCGCTTTCACACCCAACACAATGACGTAGAACTTACCAATAAAACCGAACGTCATTGGGATCCCCGCCAGTGACAACATCATCACCGTCATCACCGCAGACAGAATAGGTTTATGCCAAAACAGGCCACGGTATGAGTAGAGGGAATCTGCATCCGGCCCTTTATATGGGCTGGACATGAGGCTAACAACGCCAAATGCACCAATACTGCTAAACAGATAACCTGCCAGATAGATACCGACCGTTTCTTCTGAAAGCTGGTGGTTCTGTACCGCCACCAGCGCCACCAGCAGATAACCCAAGTGAGCAATAGAAGAGTAACCAAGCAGCCGTTTGATATTTGTCTGGGTCAGCGCCATCAAGTTACCGAACAGCATAGAAGCAATTGCAATAACGGTTAATACCGTACGCAGTGCTTCACTATCCGCCATTGGTGCTTCAACAAACAAACGCACTACTACTGCGAAAATCGCTATCTTACTGGCTGTTGCCAGAAAGGTGGAGACCGGAGCAGGCGCTCCCTGATAAACATCCGGTGTCCAGAGATGGAAAGGCACCAGTGATAATTTAAAGCCAAGGCCAACAACCAGCATACCCAAGCCTGACAGTATCAAAGGTTGATAGATATAGCTGTCAGACAAACGATGCCCCAGTGCGGCAAAAGAGAGATCGCCTGATTCCGCATATAACAACGCTATACCAAACAGCATGAAAGAAGAGGCTGCCGCAGACAGCAGCATATACTTGATAGCCGCTTCCAGAGAGCGTTTCTGACGATATGCATAACCAATCAAGCCAAACAGCGGTAAAGTTAATAACTCAATACCGATAAACAATGATGCCAGGTGGTTTGCACACGCCAGAAGAATCCCGCCCACTGTCGCAATCAGCACCAGCAAATAAAACTCTTCTTTGTTATCTGGGTAATTTTCTAACCAAGAATAGGCGAAAGTCGTCGTTGCTAAGCTTGCAACCAGTACAAGACCGATATAGAGCATAGCATAGCGATCCACATGAACCAGTGGAGTGACATCCATCGCTTCTTGCTGTCCGACAAAATAGAGAGACAGCAGAGCCAGATTCAAACCTATCACGGTCAGAGTGGTATTAATAAAGTGATCGCGTCGCCACGCAATGGACAGCATCACAACGACTACCGTCAATCCGACGATCAACAGCGGTAACAGCGCGATCAGTTGTTGAGGAGTTATTGTCATGGCGAATTACGGCCTTGTAGTTGAAATTGAAGCTGAATACCAGGTCTGGATGTTATCCATCGCTGCCGCTGAAGTATCAAGGATAGGTTGTGGGTAGAAGCCCATCACCACCAGTAATATCAACAGCACCATTACAATGGATACTTCTCGCATATCCATTCGTCTTAGTGGTTCATCTGATTTTGATTCACCGTAGTAAGCACGCTGCATCATATACAGAGCATAGACAGAGGCAAAGACCAGACCAAACACAGAAATCGTTATAATTAACGGAAATTCACTAAAACTACCAAACAGGATCATAAATTCACCGACGAAGTTACCGGTCCCCGGCATCCCTAGTGTCGCCACAGCAAAAGAGAGCGATAACGCAGGCAAGAACTGCACACGTTTCCACAAACCACCCATAAGATTCATATCACGGGTATGTAAGCGCTCATAAAGCTGCCCACAGAGAATAAACAGACCTGCGGCTGACAGACCATGAGCAATCATCTGAATAATTGCCCCTTGGTAAGCAAGCTGGCTGCCAGAATAGATCGCGATTAACACAAACCCCATATGAGAGATACTGGTATAAGCAATCAAGCGTTTGATATCTGTCTGGCTGAATGCCATCCATGCGCCATAGAAGATCCCAAGCACACCGAACCACATCGCAATGGGAGTAAACTCATGAGAAGCTTCCGGGAACAGTGGCAAACCGAAACGCAACAGACCATAACCTGCGGTTTTCAGCAAGATACCCGCCAGGTCAACAGAACCCGCTGTTGGTGCCTGACTGTGCGCATCAGGTAACCACCCATGTAAAGGCACTACTGGCATTTTTACAGCAAAAGCAATGAAGAAACCGAGCATCAGCAAGTATTGAACGGTATGTGACATTGGTGTATTCAGCAGCTTTCCATAGCTGAATGTCCACTCACCTGTCCCGTTATAGTGAACCAGTACCAGCGCCATAATCGCAATTAACATCACCAAGCCACTCGCCTGGGTGTAAATGAAAAACTTGGTCGCTGCGGTGATACGGGTTTTACCGCCTGAGCCTCGGTGCCCCCACAGTGCAATCAAGAAGTACATCGGCACCAACATCATTTCCCAGAAAAAGAAGAATAGGAACATGTCGATAGCGAGGAACACCCCCATCACACCACCCAAGATCCACAGCAGGTTCAAGTGGAAAAAGCCCTGATATGGCTGATTTTCCGTCCATGAACAGAGAATAGCCATCAGCCCCAGTAGTGCGGTCAACACCACCATCAGCAACGATAAGCCATCCAGAGCAAGGTGAATACTGATACCAAAACGTGGGATCCATGGCATAAGAAATTCCTCTTGCCATTGAGGGATCCCTTGCGGATTCACCAAGGTATAGTCCCCCAGCAACCACAGTTGCAGAGAGAGCACCAGAGTCAACCCCATCGAAATTAACGCGATCCAACGCGGTACACGGGTACCGAAGCGTTCAGCCTGCCAACTCAACAGGCCACCGATGAAGGGCATAAGAATTAGCCAAGGTAATAGCATGGCGCAATGTATCCCTTAAATTAAACCAGTAGCAGCAGAGCTAAAACCAGCACTGCACCCAACCCCATAGAGGCAACGTACCAACGGACCTGTCCATTTTCACTCAGACTAAGACCTTTGTTACTCCAGCGTGATAACACCGCAGGAATATTCATCAATGAATTTAGCGGATCGTTTCGCAATACATGTGTAATGTTCTTGAACGGCTTAACAAATGCCCAATCATAGAGAACATCAAAACCCCAAGCATTAAACCACCATACGGAGAAGAAACGCCCCGGAGCACTTTGTGCCACACCATTCACTAACTGACGTTTACCCAAATACAGTGCCATTGCCAGCAAAATACCCGCGACAGCGATCACACCAGAAACCACTTCCAAGGTCATTTTTCCTGTGTGATCCGTTGCATGGCTTCCCGGTAATACACCCGCCAATGGTGGCACAATTAGTGCGCCCACAAAGGTGGAAAGCACCAGCAATACCAGTAACGGCAGGTGATGGGTGATACCCTTAACAGGATGAGCTTTTGTTTTCGCCTCACCGTGGAATACAATGAAAATCATACGGAAAGTATACAAAGAGGTCATAAATGCCCCCGCCAGACCAGCTAGCATAAGGTTGATATGACCATGTGACATTGCTCCCCACAGAATTTCATCTTTACTGTAGAAACCCGCAGTGACAATTGGCAACGCTGATAACGCCGCGCCACCTACCAAGAAGCAGGCATAAACCAACGGAATGGATTTACGCAATCCTCCCATTTTGAAAATATTCTGCTCGTGGTGACAGGCCAAGATGACAGAACCCGATGCCAGGAACAACAGCGCCTTAAAGAAAGCGTGAGTCATCAGGTGGAAGATTGCTGCATCCCACGCCTGAACCCCCAACGCCAGGAACATGTAACCAATCTGGCTCATGGTTGAGTAAGCCAATACACGCTTAATATCGGTTTGTACTAACGCGGCAAAACCTGCCAACACCAGCGTGACAGCACCGACAGTGCCAACCAGTTGCAGGATTTCCGGCGCCATCAAGAATAGGCCGTGACTACGTGCAACTAAGTAGACCCCGGCGGTTACCATCGTTGCAGCATGAATCAACGCAGAAACTGGCGTTGGACCGGCCATCGCATCGGCCAACCAAGTTTGTAACGGCAACTGGGCTGATTTACCTACTGCTCCCCCCAATAACATCAAAGTCGCCCAGGTAATCACCGAAGAACCGGCTTCCAGATGCTGTGGAGCTAAAATCGCCAACTCGCGGAAGTTCAATGTTCCCAGATTGTCATACAAAATGAACATGCCGATAGCCAGGAAGACGTCACCCACACGGGTAACGACAAAGGCTTTCATTGCTGCGGCACCATTCGCCGGATTGGTATAGTAGAAGCCAATCAGCAAATAACTGCACAGCCCTACCCCTTCCCAACCGAGATACATCAGCATCATGTTATCTGCCAGAACCAGTATCACCATGCTGGCAATAAACAAGTTGGTATAAGCGAAGAAACGGGAATAGCCCTCTTCACCACGCATATACCACGAGGCATACATATGGATCAGGAAACCAACACCCGTTACCACACTCAACATGGTAAGTGATAAACCATCAAGAACCAGAGTGAACGGAATACTGAAATTCCCAACTTCCATCCAGTTCCACAGGTTCTGACTGTAAACCAGATCACCTGCGCCATTCTGACTGTTGAAATCGATAGCTACCCATAAGGTAACCAACGCAGCCAAACCAACAGAACTAATCCCGATGGTAGCTGATGTATTTTCAGACCAGCGGCCACGGGAAAATGCCAACAGCAAAAATCCCAGCAGTGGCAGCAGAATTGTTAAATAGAGTAAGTTCATCCGCGCATCTCACTGACTGTATCAATATTCAGATTCTGGCGACGACGATAGAGCTGCAATAACAGCGCCAAGCCAATACTCGCCTCTGCCGCCGCCAAGCTGATAGCCAAAATAAACATCACTTGACCATCTGGCTGGCCCCAATAGCTGCCTACCACAACAAAAGCCAGAGCCGCAGCATTAATCATCACTTCGAGCCCAATTAACATAAACAACAGATTACGGCGGATGATGAGCCCGGTCAGGCCCAACACAAATAGAATTGCCGCCAAAATCAGTCCATGTTGAAGAGGTATCATGGTTGTTCCTCCGCATTTCGGTTGCTGAGCACTTCACCCTGTTTGTGTTCACGGCCAATGTGATACGCCACCACCATACCGGCAAGCAACAGCAAAGAAGCCAGTTCAACGGCCAATACATACGGACCAAACAAACTGATACCCACTTCTTTGGCACTGACAACTGCACCCGTGATATTGTCGGCAATATCCCCATGAGAAACATTGATAATGGTATACACCAGCACAACAAGCAGCATTGTTGACAGTATTCCCGGACCAATCCACGTCCGCGGTTTCAACCAAACACGCTCCTGTTCAACAACAGATTTGCCAAGGTTAAGCATCATCACCACGAAAACGAACAGCACCATAATAGCCCCGGCGTAAACGATGATCTCTAGCGCACCGGCAAAATAAGCGCCCAGCGAGAAAAACACCGCTGAAAGCGCCAGCAGAGAAACGATCAGATACAAAAGCGCATGTATCGGATTGGTATGGGTAATTACCCTGATAGTTGCCAATATGGCAATCAGCCCAGCGGTATAAAACGTAAATTCCATGAATATCGCTCCTTACGGCAACAGGCTTTTAACGTCGATAGGTTTCGCTTCATTGTCGGCTTCACCTTTTGATTTGCCGTCAATTGCCACACCTGTCTTACGGTAAAAGTTATAATCAGGATATTTACCCGGACCTGAAATCGTCAGGTCCTCTTTTTCATATACCAAATCCTGACGCTTAAATTCCCCCATTTCGAAATCAGGCGTTAATTGGATCGCAGTAGTCGGGCAAGCTTCTTCACATAAGCCACAGAAAATACAACGTGAGAAGTTGATGCGGAAAAATTCTGGATACCAACGACCATCTTCATGTTCAGCCTTTTGCAGTGAGATACATCCCACCGGGCAAACAGCCGCACACAGGTTACAGGCAACACAACGCTCTTCACCGTCCGGATCGCGCGTCAACACAATACGGCCACGGTAACGGGGTGGCAGATAAACCGGTTCCTCTGGATACATTTGGGTTTCGCGCTTATGAAAGGCATGCAAGCCAATCATCCAAATACTGCGTACCTGGGTGGCAAAACCAACCACTAACTCTTTCAATGTCATGGTTCATTCCCCCCTTATTGAGCGTTGTACAAAATCACTGCCGCAGTCGCCAGCAGGTTAAGTAAGGTCAGCGGCAGACAGATTTTCCAGCCAAACGCCATCACCTGGTCATAACGCGGACGCGGTAAAGAGGCACGTATCAGGATGAACATCACCATGAAGAATGCCGTTTTCAACGCAAACCAGACAAACGGCGGCAGGAACGGACCATGCCAACCACCAAAGAACATTGTCACAATCAGGGCAGAAACCGTGACAATACCGATATATTCACCAACGAAGAACAGACCGAATTTCATACCGGAATATTCAATATGATAGCCATCAGCCAGCTCCTGTTCTGCTTCCGGCTGGTCAAATGGATGACGGTGACACACCGCTACACCCGCGATAGCAAAAGTCAAGAAACCAAAGAACTGAGGAATGACATTCCACATATGCTCTTGTGCATTGACGATATCCACCATATTGAAGGAGTCCGCCTGCGCAACAACACCCATAAAAGAGAGACCAATAAACACTTCGTAACTCAGTGTCTGCGCAGAAGCGCGCATTGCCCCCAGTAACGAGTATTTGTTGTTACTTGACCATCCAGCAAACAGCACCGCATAGACAGCCAGACCCGCCATCATCATGAAGAACAAAATGCCGATGTTCAGATCAGCGGCCATCCAAGTCGGCGTGATCGGCACAATGGCAAATGCCAGCAACAGAGAAACGAAACCAATCACCGGCGCTAAGGTAAAGATCATTCTGTCCGCAAAACGGGGGACCCAGTCCTCTTTGAAGAACATTTTGATCATGTCAGCGACGATCTGTAACGATCCGCCCCAACCTACGCGGTTAGGCCCATAACGGTTTTGAAACAGCCCTAGCAAACGACGTTCACCAAAGCTCATCAATGCCCCACAGACAACAACCACTACCAGTATCACCACTGCCTTCAGAACAGCGATCAGCACATCAATAATTTCGGGGGTTAACCAACTCATTGTGCAACCTCCCGCAGATTATTCACGGAAACACCGGCCAATACCGGAGGAATACCCGGCATTCCCATTGGCAAACCGATCTGCCCTTGAGCAAGATTTTCACTCAGACGAACTGCCAGACGCAGTTGCTGACCAAAACAATCAAACTCCAGAACAGAACCCGTTTTCACACCTAATTGATCCGCATCTTTGCTATTGAGCATCACATAAGGCTCCGGCATGCGTTCCTGAATCACATCGGAACGTTGAGTTAACTCTTCACTACCAAACAAATGATGGTAAGGAGCCACTGTCCATTGGTTATTTTGTGCAGTAAATGCTGTCGGAATCTGATCAAAATAGTTCAAACCGCCGTCAGTGGTTTCAATCAGACGCACACCAGGATCGCCAAAGCGCAGATGACCACCTACCTCCGCCTGGAATTTGTTCCAAGCCTGTGGTGAGTTCCAGCCCGGCACCCATGCAAATGGCACCTGCTGACGATGGGCATTAGGACTATTGTTACCTTCCATTGAGAAAGCAAATGGCGAATCGACATCCTGCGGCTGACGTTGCTCATGTACGCTGAGATTCGCCAACATAGCAGTACGACCACTGTAACGGTGTGGTGAACGAGCCAGTCTCTGACCACGGATGCGGAACGTAGAATCAGGCGCGGCATCAACAATGCCTTTAAGCTGTGGCATTGCTTCAACGCAGGCATCAATCACATGGTCAAGCTGCGTCCAATCCAAATGACGTTCAGCATACGTTGTATGCAAGGAGTGCAACCAACGCCAACTCTCCAGCATCACCACCGATTTGTCATAGAAAGAGGGTTCGAAAACTTGGAAATAACGCTGAGCCCGACCCTCCTGATTCACCAACGTGCCGTCACTTTCTGCAAAGCTGGAAGCTGGCAGAATCAAATGGGCTTTATCCATGATAGCAGTGCGTTGATGGTCAACCACAACCAGGTTTTTCAGATTGTTCAGTGCATCGTCTACCTTATCTGCTGCGGCATGCCGATAGAGATCATTTTCCATCACAATAGCCGTATCAGATTTACCACTACTTATACGTTGCAGAGCAACATCCAGTGGCTGAGCCTCCATCATTGCCAATCCAATACTATTCGCATAGATTGCAACAAACGACAAACCGACATCTGAACCTCGGTCTTTCAGTGCCCAGGCAATATTAGCAGCTGCTTGAATAATCGCATCACTGCCGACGTTACTGCCGCTGATAATCAGCGGTTTCTTAGCGCCAATCAATGCTTGCGCAACCATATCCACTTTGGCTCTCAATTCGTCAGGCAAATTCTCGACGGCCGGCGCCGTGTTATCCAATGCATGAGCGACTGCAAAACCAAAACGAGCCTGATCATCAACCGGCGCACGATAATTCCACGCTGCGATATCATCCAGATGCGTATCATCCACGTTGGTTACAAACAGAGGATATTTGGCACGCTGACCAATATTCATCACAGCGGCAATCTGCCAATCAGCAACTTTCTGAGCAGCAGCCATTTCGCGGGCTTTACCTTTCACAGCCTGACGAACCGCCAGTGCCATCCGGGCACCGGTTTGCGTTAAATCTTCGCCTAAAATCAATACCGCATCATAGCTTTCAATTTCACGCAGCGACGGTGTATAAACACCACCCTGTTGCAGAATTTCCAGCATCATATCAAGGCGTTGTTGTTCAGCCGCAGCAATCCCACTATAGAAGTTTTCCGCGCCAACCAGTTCACGTAGTGCAAAGTTGCTTTCCAGACTGGCGCGTGGAGAACCGATACCGATGGCATTTTTGGCCTGACGCAAAATATCCGCCCCACCCTGCATGGCCTGTTCAGCGTTAAGCGAGATCCAATGATCACCACGCAATTGCCGTGGCTGGCGAGGGCGATCTTTACGGTTGACATAACCGTAACCGAAACGACCACGGTCACACATAAAATAGTGGTTTACCGTACCGTTATAACGGTTCTCGATACGGCGTAATTCACCATAACGCTCCCCGGGGCTGGTATTACAGCCAATGCTACACTGTTGACAGATACTTGGCGCAAACTGCATATCCCATTTACGGTTATAACGTTCAGAATGGGTTTTATCAGTAAATACCCCGGTTGGACAGATTTCTACCAGGTTACCGGAGAACTCGCTTTCCAACGTGCCACTTTCAGGGCGACCAAAATAGATGTTATCGTGAGCGCCATAAACACCAAAATCAGTGCCGTCGGCATAATCTTTGTAGTAACGTACGCAACGATAACAAGCAATACAGCGGTTCATTTCATGAGAAATAAACGGCCCCAATTCCTGATTGTTATGAGTACGCTTAGTAAAACGGTATTTACGGAATGTATGACCGGTCATCACAGTCATATCCTGTAAGTGACAGTTGCCCCCTTCTTCACATACCGGGCAATCGTGCGGATGGTTAGTCATCAACCACTCAACCACACTCTCACGGAACTGTTTAGCCTCTTCATCATCAATAGAGATAAAAGTGCCATCCGTTGCCGGAGTCATACAGGACATTATCAGACGACCGCGCGTATCATCCGCATTTTGATATTGCTTCACCGCACACTGGCGGCAAGCGCCAACGCTTCCAAGCGCTGGATGCCAGCAAAAATAAGGAATATCTAACCCCAAAGAGAGGCAAGCTTGTAACAGGTTATCAGCCCCGTCTACATCATATTTTTTGCCGTCTACATGTATCGTAGCCATAGTCAGCATGCTTCCAAATGACCTGCTTTTCAGCAAGTGTTAATCAAAAATTCTGCTAATTTCGTGAAGAACCCATTACCAACGCTGCTTTAACAGGTTTGACTGGATACCCGCAATGAAATGGGTGTTCCCATAGTCTTTAGTCACAATTCCAGCTTCGAATTCATCACGGAAATATTTGATGGCACTCTGTAGTGGTTCCACGGCCCCTGGTGCGTGAGCACAGAACGTATTACCTGGCCCAAGGAAACGACAGAGCTGCTCCAACGTTTCAATATCCCCGGGTTGCCCTTCCCCACGTTCTATTGCACGCAGGATTTTTACGCTCCACGGCAACCCGTCACGACATGGAGTACACCAGCCGCAAGATTCACGGGCAAAGAATTCTTCGAGATTACGCGTCAACGAAACCATATTAATTTCATGGTCAACTGCCATTGCCAAGGCCGTGCCCAAACGGCTGCCCGCTTTAGCAATATTTTCGAAATCCATTGGCAGATCCAGATGTTCAGCAGTCAGGAAGTCAGTTCCTGCACCACCGGGCTGCCATGCTTTGAATTTCAAGCCGTCACGCATACCGCCAGCATAATCTTCAAGAATTTCACGAGCAGTCGTACCAAATGGCAGTTCCCACAAGCCCGGATTTTTCACCCGACCAGAGAAACCCATCAGTTTGGTACCGGCATCTTTACTCTTGCCTGCACTTAAACCGATATACCACTCTTTACCGTATTCGAGAATTGAAGGAACGTTGCACAAGGTTTCAACGTTGTTGACGCAAGTAGGTTTACCCCATGCGCCGGAAGTGGCTGGAAATGGCGGTTTTGAACGAGGATTCGCTCGGCGACCTTCCAATGAGTTAATCAGTGCGGTCTCTTCACCACAGATATAACGCCCCGCGCCGGTATGAACAAACAACTCAAAATCAAAGCCGCTGCCCATAATGTCTTTACCCAACAAACCCGCAGCCTTAGCTTCTTCGATGGCTTTACGCAGATGCACAGCCGCTTCCACATATTCACCACGCAGGAAGATATAGCCACGATAAGCTTTCAGGGCAAATGCACTGATCAACATCCCTTCCACCAGCAAATGAGGAAGTTGCTCCATCAGCAAGCGATCTTTGTAGGTACCTGGCTCCATTTCATCTGCGTTACATAGCAGATAACGGATATTCATGCTTTCATCTTTTGGCATCAGGCTCCACTTCAAACCAGTAGAGAAACCTGCACCGCCACGGCCTTTCAGCCCTGCGTCTTTTACCAGAGAAACCACTTCATTTGGGGACATGCTTTTCAGTGCTTTCTCAGCACCTCGATAACCATTTTTGCTACGGTACTCATCCAACCATACCGGTTGTTTGTCATCACGCAATCGCCAAGTAAGAGGATGGTTTTCCTCAGTACGAATAATTTCTTTTATTCCTGAATATGCTGTCATGGATACTGCTCCAGTAACTTTTCAATCTCTTCAGGTCTGACAGAACTGTGCGTATCGTCATCGATCATCATCGTCGGGCCTTTGTCACAGTTACCCAGACAACAGGTTGGCAACAGCGTAAAACGCCCATCTTTCGTCGTCTGTCCCGGACAGATATTTAGATGTTTTTCAATTGCAACCTGAACATCTTGATAACCGGTAATATGACAAACCACGCTGTCACAATAACGAATAATATGGCGGCCCACAGGTTGACGGTAAATCTGGCTGTAGAATGTTGCCACACCTTCCACATCACTAGCGGGAATACCAAGCACATCAGCAATCGCGTAAATAGCGCCATCCGGTACCCAACCACGATGCTTCTGTACGATTTTCAATGCTTCTATCGAAGCGGCACGCGGATCTTCGTAGTGGTGTTTTTCATGCTCAATAGCATCGTGCTCTTCGGTGCTCAGCACAAAATCTGCTTTTGCCTGAGACTCTGCTACGTTAACCACATCAAGGCGCGCTTGTTGAGCACTCGCGTTAATTTCACTTTGCATAGTTAGCGATCCACATCAGACATAACAAAATCAATACTGCCCAGATACACGATCAGGTCAGAAACTAAGCTACCGCGAATTACCGATGGGATCTGCTGCAAATGCGGATAACTCGGTGTACGGACGCGGGTACGGTAACTGACAGTACTGCCGTCGCTGGTGAGATAATAGCTGTTGATGCCCTTAGTGGCCTCAATCATTTGGAAAGATTCATTTGCTGGCATTACCGGTCCCCATGACACTTGCAAAAAGTGGT
The DNA here is from genome assembly GCF_025384885.1 of Photorhabdus kleinii. Classification (NCBI taxonomy): domain Bacteria; kingdom Pseudomonadati; phylum Pseudomonadota; class Gammaproteobacteria; order Enterobacterales; family Morganellaceae; genus Photorhabdus; species Photorhabdus kleinii. Next base: position 43,999 of record NZ_JAJAFY010000023.1, on the reverse strand, counting down.
TAATCATAGTCTCAATATGCTGCAAAGTACGCTCTTTCGGTGGTGGCGTCGTCAGTGGATGATCTGCTTTGAATGGACCTTCAGGCATATTGTTCAGACACTGTTTCAAGATTCGCAAGCTCTGACGCACTTCTTCCACTTTCAACATCACGCGGTCATAACAGTCGCCGTTATTACCAATCGGCACGTCGAAATCGAAATTTTCATAGCCGGAGTATGGACGCCATTTACGCACATCAAACGCGATACCCGTTGCCCGCAAACCCGCTCCAGTGGTGCCCCATTCAAGAGCTTGTTTGGAATTATAAGCAGCAACTCCAATAGAACGGCCTTTCAGGATGCTGTTTTTCAGCGCCACTTTCACGTAGGAATCAAGACGTTTGGGCATCCAGTTGAGGAAATCGCGCAATAATCTATCCCAACCACGCGGCAAATCATGAGCAACGCCGCCAATGCGGAACCACGCTGGGTGCATACGGAAACCGGTAATCGCCTCCACCAGATCATACACTTTCTGACGGTCAGTAAAGGCGAAGAACACCGGTGTCATCCCGCCAACGTCCTGAATGAAAGTCGAGATGTAGAGTAGGTGGCTGTTAATGCGGAACAATTCCGACAACATAACGCGAATGGTTTTTACCCGGTCAGGCACTTCAATTCCCGCCAGTTTCTCCACCGCCAGCACATAAGGCATTTCGTTAACACAACCGCCTAAGTATTCAATACGGTCTGTATAGGGAATATAACTGTGCCAAGATTGTCGCTCTCCCATCTTCTCCGCGCCACGATGGTGATAACCAATATCCGGGACACAATCAACAATCTCTTCACCATCCAGTTGCAGAATGATACGAAATGCCCCATGAGAAGAGGGATGGTTAGGACCAAGGTTAAGGAACATAAAGTCCTCATTCTCGGTACCCCGCTTCATTCCCCACTCTTCTGGTTTGAAAGTCAGTGCTTCCATTTCCAGATCTTCTTTCTGTCTGGTCAATTCGAAAGGATCAAATTCTGTCGCACGAGCAGGATAATCCTTCCGCAACGGATGCCCTTCCCAAGTCGGCGGCAACATAATGCGGCGCAGATTTGGATGGCCGTTAAAGACAATACCAAACATTTCCCATGTTTCACGCTCATACCAGTTGGCATTTGGGAACAGAGGAGTTGCAGTCGGGAGATTCAGGTCTTTTTCACTGAGGGCAACCTTCAACATGATATCGCGGTTACGCTCAATAGAAAGCAGGTGATAAAACACAGAAAAATCTGCCTCTGGCAGACCCTGGCGATAAGTACGCTGGCGTTCATCCATGCCATGCAAATCAAATAACATGACATAAGGTTTAGGCAGCTTCTTCAGGAAAGTCATTACTTCCAGTAATTGTTCACGCTTCACCCAGACAACGGGTATACCTGTACGGGTTGGCTGAACAGTAAAGGCATCCGGGCCAAAGTGGTTACGCAGCTCACTCATGACCGGATCATCAAGATGATCATGAGTTTGCCACGCAGGCCGGGCGCTTTCTTGCGCTATCTGATCTATCATCATTTTTCACCACAACGCTTTGATCAGTGTTCGTTTTGATCAGGATTAGTATCGCAACACATTGCTCTGGTTACATTCATTAGGCTACTTTAGTAACGCCTACTGTCTAAAGACAAATTCTTAAACTTCGTCTGGCGTACGCAGATTTTTCACTGCGATACGTTCCCCGTGCTTACGTTCTCTTTCTGACTGCATATTGGCACGGTAAACCCCTTGCTCTCCCACTACCCAAGACAACGGACGACGCTCTTTGCCGATTGACTCTTGTAACAACAACAGAGCTTGCATATAAGCTTCAGGACGGGGAGGACAGCCAGGAATATAAACATCAACAGGGATAAACTTATCGACACCTTGAACGACAGAGTAAATATCGTACATACCGCCAGAGTTGGCACAAGCTCCCATAGAGATAACCCACTTCGGCTCAAGCATCTGGTCATACAGGCGCTGAATAACCGGCGCCATTTTGGTAAAACAGGTTCCAGCGACCACCATAAAATCCGCTTGGCGGGGTGATGCACGTAAAACTTCAGCGCCAAAACGAGCGACATCATGAACAGCGGTAAATGATGTCGCCATTTCCACATAACAGCAGGAAAGACCAAAGTTGTAGGGCCACAGGGAGTTTTTACGTCCCCAATTCACCATATCATGCAGAGCATGCTCCAGTTTGCCCATGTAAACACTACGGTGAACATGCTGCTCCAGTGGGTCTGCGACAATTTCCTGTTTTTGCAGGGGATAACGGTCATTCTCACCGTTCGGATCTATGCGGGTGAGCGTATAATCCATCTTTAAATGCCTCGCTATTACTGCGGATGACTATTGTTAATGTTAATCACAACACTTGGTTTACTTACCTGGCGGCTTGAACGAGATGGCGTCCAATTCAGCGCCCCAATACGCACCAGATAAAACAAGCCTGCAAGTAACACCAAAATGAAAATGCTTGCTTCGATAAAGCCTAACCAGCCACTCTCTTTGATAGAGACTGACCATGCATATAAAAACAGAGCTTCAACATCGAAGATGACAAAGAACATAGCGACCAGATAGAACTTAGCCGACATACGGAGACGAGCACTACCGACAGAATCAATACCAGATTCATAAGGGACATGTTTTGCCCGGGCTTTCGCTCTTCCGCCCAAGAAAAATGCCCCTAACAGCATCAAAGCACACAGACCGAAAGCACCTAAAAGAAATACCGCGAATGCCCAGTGATGGGCAAAGAGTTCAGTGGATGTTGACATACTCATTGCTTACTCATCAAAAGTGGTGTCAAAAGTGTCTGCTCTTTTGTCTGGCAGTGTTGCACCACATCGATTCAAGGGAAGGGGTAACAACCAAATCTGAAACACTGTTAATCAATGATTGATGGAGTGAATCTTCTTGGTTTTTACTCCTCTCAACAATATTTTGTCTGTTATGACAAAATTAATCTAACATTTATTTACAAACAACAAACTTAGTCTTAACGAATCGTGCTGCCGCACTGCTAAAACGTGTCAGTCAACTGGCATGCGAACAGTGGCGGCAACTAGTTTAACCGATAATTCGCTTTTACCACATCATTATCTCAGGAAAAACCTGCCTTTCCACTGCTACATAGGGAGTATTTCTTTGATCAAGTACACAATTTGACAGAAAAAAATTTTACTACTGATGATAATTCATTCAAATCTGAAGAAATTATATTTTTTATCCATTCGCGACGAGAAAAGTTCCCGTTCACTACAGAAATACTTATTTTATCAATTCAGCAAATTATTACCTTGTTAACAATATAACAATTTGTTAACCAAATCAGGGGGTGTTAAGAAAAATGCTACCGTATATTTAATGATTACGATAACAACAGAATAAGGTGAATTTAGTTGATGATTACTTATAAATATATTCGAGGAGCTAATACCTCCTTCCATCCATAATGGAGGTATTAGCAAAGGGAAGTGTTTCAGATATTACTCATCAATAATATCGTCATCATCAGGAAGTTCCTCAGAAACACTCGTTACCACGTATGGCGTTTTCTTATTCTCTATTGCACTAAAAACCGTAAGAACAGATTCATTTTGTTCATTACTATGTCTATACAGAGAGAACTGGGTTTCAGGTAAACGAGGAAGCCCTTCACTCTCGCCTAAAATACGCAGATCAGCATTTTGCATTTCCAAAGGACGAGCAGTAATACCGACTTCTGCATTCACTGCCGTGCGAACTGCCGACAGAGAAGCGGCTTCATAAGCAATCCGCCACGATACTCCCACCTCATCCAGCGTATCCAACGCTAACTGACGGAATGGGTTGGTTTCATCCATCACAACCAGTGGCACAGGTTCATTTGACTGTAGCTGGAAATCAGGAGCACAATGCCATAATACTGGTGTTGAACGCAGAACAGTCCTTGGATGATGACTGATTTTTGCGGTTGTGAGCGCCAAATCGATCTCATGGCTATCCAGCATACTTTCAATAAACTGAGTACGCTTTATCCGGACGTCTATTGCCATCCGTGGATAAACGGAAGCGATGCGATTTAACAAAAAAGGGAGCAGTGTATCCACCGTATCATCGGATGCACCGATTCTTAGTTCACCTTCTGCATCGCTATAGGTTAATGATGCGCTGGCATCATCGTTAGCGCGCAGAATTTGTCTTGCATAACCAAGAAGTTGAAGACCATGCTCTGTAAGAAGCTTATTACGGCCATGACGGGCAAACAACTCTCTGCCCACCAACTGCTCCAAACGTTGCATTTGCTGACTTACAGCCGATTGCGTTCTGCATACTGCTGCTGCTGCTGCTGCAAAAGTATTTAAATCAGCAACAGCAACAAAAGTTCTTAGCAGATCGAGATCGAGATTCATTATCGGACGATTTGCATTTATCATTGTTTATTCATCACTTTTTTTTGATTTTAATTACTAACTAACCTGGTGTTTTTACGTAAGCACTATCAAATTAAATTAACATCGCTTAGACAGTACTCTACTCTATTAAATAGGGCAAAGATTTACTGCTGTTTTTTTACCTATTGAACCCATTGCGGGTTTTATTTTCTCCTCTTCTTAGCAAAAGTTACTCGGATTCCTAAATAAAATTGAGGACAATCCCTATTTACAACACCCTATATGTGATTTCTAGTTTGGTTATTTTGTTTTCTGACTCACGTCAAAGAATAACATAAGTTATATCAGAAAAACTAAATATAAAGTAAAAATCTACAATATCACTAATGTTTAATAATCCTATTCAGATAAATTTACAACTAGTTTCCAGAAATGATCAAAAATATTGTTTGATCTTTCTAAAATATATAGTTCCAAATTGCCAATTCAAGCCAAATCTTATACATAAGAATAAATTATACAAACACAACAATTTTTATTGGCAAATTGCGCTATGCTCACTTTCTCTCCACAATGGCCCGGCCATGCCGTTATCACGCTAAAAATACCCCCATTCCCACACTAAAAAACAACAACAATCCAGATTATAAATTTGATATCATCAGTAAATTCAGGATTTAACGCTGACATAATTTACATAAAAAGATACTCAAATAACAACTCCCCTACTAAAACAACCATTTTAACCAAATATATCAATGCATCTTCAAAACATTCAGAGGGAGGAGTACATTAAATGTTACACGCTATATGCCAAGCGACTTTTTTTACCAAGATAAGGTAAGACTCTCTATGCTAGCAGTTAAAAAATCCAGCAAATTGGATAATGTTTGTTATGATATCCGCGGCCCCGTACTCAAGGAAGCTAAACGCCTTGAAGAAGAAGGCAATAAAGTCCTCAAATTAAATATTGGTAATCCAGCCCCCTTTGGTTTTGAAGCACCAGATGAAATCTTGGTAGATGTTATCCGTAACTTACCAACAGCACAGGGTTATTCAGATTCGAAAGGTCTGTATTCTGCACGCAAAGCTATCATGCAACATTATCAAGCCCGGAATATGATGGACGTGACCGTTGAAGATATTTATATCGGCAATGGTGTTTCTGAATTAATCGTTCAGGCAATGCAAGCATTACTGAATACCGGTGATGAAATGCTTGTTCCCGCACCTGATTATCCTCTCTGGACTGCGGCAGTTTCACTTTCCAGTGGCAAAGCCGTACATTATATGTGTGATGAAGGGTCAGATTGGTTCCCTGACTTAAATGATATCCGCAACAAAATTACGCCCCGCACACGTGGGATTGTGATTATTAACCCTAATAATCCAACGGGTGCTGTATATAGTAAAGAATTGCTATTGGAAGTTGTTGAAATAGCTCGGCAACACAATTTGATTATTTTTGCTGATGAAATTTACGACAAAATCTTATATGACGATGCAGAACATCATTCAATTGCTGCCCTCGCGCCTGATCTGTTAACGGTAACATTTAATGGATTATCCAAAACATATCGGGTTGCAGGTTTTCGTCAAGGCTGGATGGTATTAAATGGCCCGAAGAAACACGCTAAGAGCTACATTGAAGGCTTGGAGATGCTGGCATCAATGCGTTTATGTGCCAATGTGCCAATGCAACACGCTATTCAAACTGCTTTAGGCGGTTACCAAAGTATCAGTGAATTCATTTTACCTGGTGGCCGTTTGTATGAGCAGCGTAACCGAGCATGGGAATTAATTAATCAAATCCCCGGCGTTTCCTGCGTGAAACCTAAAGGCGCTTTATATATGTTTCCAAAAATTGATGCGAAACGTTTTAATGTTCACGATGACCAGAAGATGGTGCTTGACCTTTTATTACAAGAGAAGGTCTTGTTAGTGCAGGGAACCGCATTTAACTGGCCGGAACCTGACCATCTCCGCATCGTGACCCTACCAAGGCTTGATGAACTAGAGATGGCAATTCAGAAATTCGCCCGATTTATTGGCAAATATCATCAGTAAAAATAAGAACCGTTTATATACCCTATGGATTTCAAGATGCATCACGACGGCAAGGGAGTGAAGCCCCGGGAGCATAGGTAACTATGTGACCGGGGTGAGCGTGACCGGGGTGAACGAGTGCAGCCAACTAAAGAGGCAACTTGAAGGATAACGGGTATAGAAAAATATCGCTGATAACGGACATTATTCATACCATGCGTTCTATCGGAATAGGCGAAAACTTATTTCTTCTATTCCGATAAGTCTCGCCTACCCACTTTTTCTTCACTGGTGAAAACCTCACCTGTCAGATAGAAATCCTTGATAACCACGTCCATAACTCTCTTTATTGATATCCAATAACCACTCTCTGCAAAATAAGGTCAATAAATTTTCATTTTTTACCGGTAACACAGACTAATTTTTTTATTTTTATGGACGATTTTTGCAGCGATTATATAAGGCATTAGCAAGATATAAAAGAATTAAACATTGCATTTATTAAACTTAATAAAAGAGAACGCCTGGATGAATAACAAACTATTGTAAATTATATGAAATTTTTGTATATAAACTGTATGCAAAATGGAGTAAAAACATAAATTTCCTTTAAAAAAGATATCTATTACGATTATAACATTGCCAGTTAATAATAAATTTAAATTAATCATATCAACCTTGCTATACAGTCTGGATACCCGTTTAGATAAATAGCAGATTTCCCTATGAAAATAAGGTATAAAAACAAGAAACGATTTTAAGGTTTACTTTACCCCTATCCACCGCTCACAATAAAAACAATATTTACTGTAAGAGATGATTATGAGCCACTTTTTTGCCCACCTTTCCCGTTTGAAACTGATTAACCGTTGGCCTCTGATGCGTAATGTACGTACAGAAAATGTATCGGAACATAGCTTACAAGTGGCCTTTGTCGCACACGCCTTAGCCATTATCAAAAACCGCAAATTTGGTGGCAATGTGAATGCTGAACGCATTGCGTTGCTGGCTATGTATCACGATGCCAGCGAAGTTATTACCGGAGATTTACCCACTCCGGTCAAATATCACAATCCACATATTGCACGGGAATACAAAAAAATAGAAAAAATCGCGCAGAAAAAATTACTGGAAATGCTGCCAACAGAGCTACAAGAGGATTTCCGTCCAATCCTAGATGACAGCCAGCATACAACAGAAGAAACTTTTATCATTAAACAGGCCGATTCCCTGTGTGCTTACCTCAAATGTCTGGAAGAGTTATCGGCAGGTAACCATGAATTCAATCTGGCGATAGCCCGACTTGAAAAAACCCTGGCTGATCGTCACAGCCAGGAGATGGATTACTTTATGAAAGTTTTTGTACCGGGATTCAGCCTGTCATTGGACGAAATTAGCCTTGATATTCCACATTAAAATGGAAACAACCAAGGGATGACCAGCACACTTATCACCATCACCAGTAGGGTAAATGGCACGCCCAAACGGACAAAATCGGAAAACTTATAACCACCGGGGCCAAGAACCAGCGTATTCACTGGGGACGAAACCGGGGTCATAAATGCGGCGGAAGCTGCCACACCAATAATCATGGCAAATGGCATGGGCGATACTGCCATTTCACGTGCAGCAGCAATAGCTATCGGCGCCATTAATACCGCCGTTGCCGTATTAGAAATAAACAAGCCGATTACGGCACAAAGTATAAACAGACATACCAGCATCACCCTCGGCCCCATATCACCCGCAATATCCATCAAGCCACGGACAATCAGCTCAATCCCGCCCGTTTTCTGTAATGCCAGAGCAAACGGCATCATCCCGACAATCAGGATAATACTGGGCCAATGAATAGAGCGGTACGCACTTTCCATATCAATACAACGGAATTTTCCCATCAACAGGCAAGCTATCAATGCGGCAATCACATTGGGTACTTCATCGGTAAGCATCATGGCTACCATCAGTGCCAAGCTAAAAAGCGCATGTGGCGCTTGAGACGTTGCCGGAGCCACCTCTTCGATCTCAACCGGCAGATTAAGGACAATAAAATCGCGCATTTTGGTTTGCAGGATACGTATCAGTTTCCAGTCACCAATAACCAGCAAAATATCGCCAAGTTGCAGTGGCGCATCAACCAGTTTACCCGACAACGATTCACCATCACGTCGAATACCAACAACATTCAAACCATAGCAGGTACGAAAACCTATTTCCCGCAGTGACTTACCCAATAAATCCGACTCCGGGATCAGAGAGACTTCAGCCATACCTACGTTACGAGATTGTTCAGAGAAATACTCCCCGCGCAGTACCATCGGTTCTAATAATTGCTCACTGCAAAATTGACGCAGATCCACCTCACTGTCTGACATATCAACCAGCAACACATCCCGTTCTCTCAATTCTGTATTGCCCATCGCACTGACCATAACGCGCCGGAAACGCCGCCAACGCTCGATACCAACGACATTAGCCCCGTAGCGAGCACGCAAATTTGACTCATCAAGAGAGAGACCTATCAGCGGGGAACCTGGGCGGATCGCCAGGCGACGTGCGCGACCTGATAATTTATAGTCGCGGATAAGGTCACGGAAAGTACGACGATGCCATTTATCATGGCCTTTATCTGATTGATTATTGCCCAACCAATGGCGAGCGATCAGCATATAACCAATACCGGCAAACAGAATCAAAATACCAATAGGTGTAATAGAGAAGAATTTAAAACCGGGAAGCCCTTCCCGTATCAACTCACTGTTAACCACCATATTGGGTGGTGTCGCTACCAATGTCATCATGCCACTGATAAGCCCGGCAAAACTCAAGGGCATCATCAACCGCCCCGGCGAAATTTTCATCCTTACCGCAACACTGAGCACCACCGGAATGAAAATCGCGACCACCCCTGTAGAGCTCATAAAAGCACCAAGCCCTGCAACAGTCATCATCAGTAATGCCAGCATTTTGGTTTCGCTGTTTCCGGCGGCTCTTACCAGCCAATCCCCCATTTGATAAGCAACGCCAGTTCTTACCAATCCTTCACCAATAACAAACAAGGCAGCTATCAGCAACACATTGGGATCACTAAAACCGCTGGTCGCTTCACCGAGCGTCAACGTTCCACTCATGACAAACGCGATAATTACCAATAATGCAACAATATCCATGCGCAGTTTATTGGTAGTAAAAAGAACAATAGCTATCAGTAGCAGGGTCAACACCCACAAGAGCTCGCTATTCAAAATGGCCTCTATCAACAAAAAAGAAGATATTAATGTCAAAAGCTTGGCTAGTAGACCATTTTATTAAGAGAAAATCCCCGGTTGCGATCAACAATGTGTCCACTTTTCGTCATGAACCATCATCTCTGATTTTCCAGTACATTGACTGCAATAATCTAGCAACAGGTTTCTCCTGGTTCAAATATCATCAAGAAACGAACGATCGAGTTGTTTAAATGCGCGTTTCAGCAGTTCTGCGAGAGATTGATAAGTTGGCGTTTGCTGCAAAGGTGCCATTGCGATACCCGCTGCGGCAAATTTATCACGGATTTCATGAAACCATTTCAGCAATGCCGCGGGTAACGGGGTTGATGCCCGTTTCCCCAACCACCATAACCCTTGCATCGGTAAACTACACGCGAACAGTGCCGTCGCCACCGCTGGACCAAGCTGACCACCCAGTGCGATTTGCCACGTCAGAGTAAAAATAGCCAACGGCGGCATAAACCGGATACCAAAGCGGGTTGCCTTAATAATCCGATTTTCAGGAAACATGGGTGCCAACTGTTTCTCAATCGGCCAAGTTTTCATGTATTGCTGTCCCAGTTGCATCTTTCTCAGCCATCCGTTACTGGTGGGAGGTATTGCGCTCATCATGACCTCAATCAATTAAAAACACATTTTTTAAAAAAACATTGTAACTGATAAAATATTTTTTGTAGGATTAAGTATATTTTGTCTTTGCTGCTAGCTATCGGTATCCTACATTCACTTTTATGTTATACACAGCAGCAAAGCGGCATATTTTACCTTTTTTACTGCACTTAGGCTCATTTTGTTAACAAATCACGCTATCCCTTAACATCAGAGCAGACAAAAAAGGGGTTTTGAAAATTTAAACCTTATCATCATGCTCTTTGCACTTAGCATGATGTTAATCATTTAATGTCATCACTATATGCTCTACGCTGATGAGTAATTGACGTTTTATTAATCACATGTCTTATCTGTAAGACTCAATGACAAACACGATATAGGTACTTCCATGTCAAGTAAGCTGGTACTGGTCCTCAATTGCGGTAGCTCTTCTCTGAAATTTGCTATCATCGATCCTGCTAACGGTGAAGAATATCTTTCTGGTCTAGCTGAATGTTTTAACCTGCCTGAAGCCCGCATTAAGTGGAAAATGGATGGCGCAAAACATGAAGCCGCTTTAGGTGCTGGTGCAGCCCACAGTGAAGCATTGAACTTTATTGTTAATACGATTCTGGTCGAAAAACCAGAACTTTCTGATCAAATCGCCGCAATCGGCCACCGCATTGTTCACGGCGGTGAAAAATTCACGGCATCCGTTACCATCAATGATGAAGTCATTCAAGGGATTAAAGATGCGGTTCCATTCGCACCATTGCATAACCCTGCTCACCTGATTGGCATCGAAGAAGCGAAAAAAGGATTCCCGCACCTGGCTGACAAAAACGTTGCCGTATTCGACACCGCTTTCCATCAAACCATGCCAGAAGAGGCTTACCTCTATGCCCTGCCATACAACCTGTATAAAGAGCACGGCATTCGTCGCTATGGCGCTCATGGAACCAGCCACTTCTTCGTTTCCCGTGAAGCCGCAAAAACGCTCAACAAACCGGTTGAAGAGCTGAATGTTATCGTCTGCCACTTGGGTAATGGTGGCTCTATCTCGGCTATCGTTAATGGTCAGTGTGTTGACACCTCTATGGGATTGACACCATTGGAAGGTCTGGTAATGGGTACCCGCAGTGGTGACATCGACCCAGCGATCATTTTCCATCTGCATGATTCACTGGGCATGAGCGTTGAACAAATCAACAAACTGTTGACCAAAGAATCTGGCTTGCTAGGTCTGACCGAAGTCACCAGTGATTGCCGTTATATAGAAGATAACTATGAAACCAAAGCCGATGCTAAACGCGCTATGGATGTCTACTGCCACCGTCTGGCTAAATACGTTGGTGCTTATTCCGCACTGATGGAAAGCCGTTTGGATGCCATTATCTTTACCGGTGGGATTGGTGAAAACTCCGCACTGGTTCGTGAACAGGTGATGAAAAAACTGGCCCTGTTAGGTTTCGAATACGATCACGACCGTAACCTGGCGGCCCGCTTCGGTAAATCCGGTGCTATCACTACTGACAACAGCCGTCCTGCTTTAGTGATCCCAACCAATGAAGAATTGGTGATCGCTCAAGATGCAGCGCGCCTGACCGCGTAGTAACTTTACCAACCGCCAGCCACTGCTGGCGGTACTATTTTTGACCAACGAGCAACCGTAAAGAGGTTTCCGTGTCCCGTACAATTATGTTAATCCCTACTAGCACCAGCGTCGGCTTGACCAGTGTTAGTTTAGGTGTAATCCGCTCAATGGAGCAAAAAGGCGTCAGCCTGAGTGTTTTCAAACCTATCGCCCAACCCCGTTGCTGTGGCACCCAAGATCAAACCACCACCATCATCCGCTCTCATTCCAGCATAAAGACCGCTGAACCGCTGGACATGGCGCATGTGGAATCTTTGCTGACAACCAATCAGAAAGATGTGCTGATGGAAAAGATCGTGGCTCTTTACCACGAAAACACCAAAAACGCAGAAGTCATTCTGATTGAAGGTCTGGTTCCAACCCGCAAACATTCATTCGCCCAGTCTCTCAACTATGAAATTGCCAAGACCCTGAACGCTGAAATCGTATTCGTATTGGCGCTAGGTAACGATTCCCCTAAGCAGTTGAAAGAACGTGTTGAACTGGCTCGTGCTGAATTTGGCGGCAGCAAAAACCAGAACATTACCGGTGTTATTATTAACAAACTGAATGCGCCGGTTGATGATCAAGGCCGTACCCGTCCGGATCTGTCAGAAATCTTTGACGAATCCTCAAAAGCCATCGTATCCAACATTGATCCGAACACGCTGTTCAAAAATAGCCCATTGCCAATCCTGGGTTGCATTCCGTGGAGTTTTGACCTGATTGCAACCCGAGCAATTGATATGGCAAAACACCTCAACGCCCGTATTATCAACGAAGGCGCAATCAAAACCCGCCGTGTGAAATCTGTGACTTTCTGTGCACGCAGCATTCCACACATGTTAGAGCACTTCCGTCCCGGTTCTCTGCTGGTCACTTCGGCTGATCGTCCAGACGTTCTGGTTTCAGCCTGTCTGGCGGCTATGAATGGGGTTGAAATCGGTGCAATTCTGCTGACCGGTGGCTATGCCATCGACGAGCCGATTAAGCAATTGTGTGAACGTGCCTTCAGCACTGGCCTACCCGTCTTTATGGTTGATACCAACACTTGGCAGACTTCCCTGAGCCTGCAAAGTTTCAGCTTGGAAGTCCCGACAGATGACCGTGAACGCATCGAAAAACTGCAAAACTACGTCGCACACCATATCAACAAAGAGTGGATCGACTCCCTGACAGCAAACTCTGAGCGCCCACACCGCCTCTCTCCACCCGCATTCCGTTATCAATTAACCGAACTGGCGCGCAAAGCGGGCAAACGCGTCGTTCTGCCGGAAGGTGACGAACCTCGTACTGTGAAAGCAGCATCTATCTGTGCTGATCGCGGTATCGCGCAATGCGTTCTATTGGGTGCTCCAGAAGAGATCCGTCGTGTTGCCGCGGCTCAAGGCGTAGAACTGGGTGCAGGTATTGAAATTGTTGATCCAGTTGCTGTACGTGAGCGTTATGTCTCACGTCTGGTTGAATTGCGTAAAAACAAAGGCATGACCGAAGTCGTTGCGCGTGAACAACTGGAAGACAACGTTGTTCTGGGTACGTTGATGCTGGAACAGGGCGAAGTTGATGGTTTGGTTTCCGGTGCGGTACACACCACGGCAAACACAATCCGTCCACCATTGCAGTTAATCAAAACTGCACCGGGTAGCTCGCTGGTATCATCCGTATTCTTTATGCTATTGCCAGAACAAGTTCTGGTTTACGGAGACTGTGCAATCAACCCAGATCCGACTGCTGAACAACTGTCTGAAATCGCCATTCAATCGGCGGATTCAGCTAAAGCATTCGGTATTGAACCACGTGTTGCCATGATCTCCTACTCTACCGGCAACTCCGGTGCGGGCAGTGATGTCGAGAAAGTTCGCGAAGCGACCCGTTTGGCACAGGAAAAACGTCCAGACCTGATCATTGATGGCCCATTGCAATACGACGCCGCTATTATGGCAGACGTGGCGAAATCCAAAGCACCAAACTCACCGGTTGCCGGTCAAGCTACCGTGTTCATCTTCCCTGATCTGAACACTGGCAACACCACCTACAAAGCGGTACAACGTTCTGCGGATCTGGTTTCAATCGGACCAATGCTGCAAGGTATGCGTAAGCCGGTGAACGATTTGTCCCGTGGCGCTTTGGTAGACGATATTGTTTACACGGTTGCACTAACTGCGATTCAATCAGCACAGGGTGAAGCGTAACCGTTTCTTATTCCATAGCAGATTAATGACTGATAAAGGCTGAATCCTGTACTTCACTGGATTTGGCCCTTTTATTTTCTTTTTATCCCCGGAAAGATATAAGATTGGAAAATCATGCCAACTTATTAAATATCGTGTTCCCAAATGAAGTAACCAGAAACACTCAAATCAGGAGAAAAAACATGTTATATCCCGCTCTTATCGAAGTTGACACAGAAGGCAGTGCAAGCGGCTGGTTTCCTGATGTAGCCGGCTGTTATTTTGCTGGCGATACACTCGAAGAAGCCTGGCAAGATGCTAAAAGTGCTATTGAGGTACATTTTGAATTATTAACGCAAAATGAATCAGAGCTGCCTAAGGCCAAAACAATGCAAGAACATCTGGCTGAAAATATTGGCAAATATATTGATGGTCAATGGATCTTAGTCGACATCAATATGGATAAATTCGATGGCAGAGCAGAACGAATCAATATTACCTTGCCACATCGTTTATTACATCGTATTGATACCATTGTACATGACCATCCTGAATATGGCAGCAGAAGTGGTTTTCTGGTTCAGGCTGCACGTAATGAACTGCAAAAAATAATTTAATCGTGCCGCATATTGCGGCACTTTATATTTATCTGCACAAATTTAAGGTTGATAATTAATCTGAACTCTGGATAAAAAATTGAACTCAGTGCCTGTTCCAAGATCAGAACTCTCAGGGCTAACGCATGATCATTTTTTATCTATAAGATGACGAATCAACCGTACAAAATAAGCCACGTTTTATTCTTGTTGCAATCTTATCTGTTTGCCGTTATTTATCCACAACTTCCCGTAATAATGGCCTTATTTATGACTCAGAAAGCCCTGTTTGACTACCTTGAAGCCTTACCTGACCCACGTCAACAAGCCAAATGTTCTCATGTGCTATCTGAGGTCATTTTTATGACACTCTGTGCCATGATGTGTGGTTTTGATACCGGGTCCGAAATTGCGCTCTTTGCTCAGGAACGCGAAAAATGGTTTAAGCGTTGGTTAACCCTGGCAAATGGA
The DNA here is from genome assembly GCF_025384885.1 of Photorhabdus kleinii. Classification (NCBI taxonomy): domain Bacteria; kingdom Pseudomonadati; phylum Pseudomonadota; class Gammaproteobacteria; order Enterobacterales; family Morganellaceae; genus Photorhabdus; species Photorhabdus kleinii. The sequence goes on along the minus strand of NZ_JAJAFY010000023.1, from coordinate 28,824 downwards.
GTTCCCTCACATGACACCTTTAACCGGATTTTTGCCATTATGCCAGCCAGTACCCTGCAATCATTGTTTCAGGAATGGGTGAGTCATATTTTGAAAAAGGAAGGTCTTTCAGGGCAACTGGCGGTTGACGGTAAGGCGTTAAGGGCAACAGCAAAAGGTCGGGGAGCTAATCGTATCCATACCGTCAATGTCTGGTCAACTGAACTGGGCCTCTGCCTTGGGCAACAAAAAGTGGAGAAAAAATCCAATGAAATAAAAGCCATTCCTGAACTTCTCCAATTATTGGCGCTGGAAGGATGTCTTGTGAGCATTGATGCGGCGGGAACGCAAACAAAAATCGCCGAGATTATTCTGGAAAAATCCGCGGATTATTTGCTGGCAGTCAAAGATAATCAGCCGACACTGGCTGCTGAAGTCAGCGCGCAATTTCACGCTTTTTGGGCGAATACGGCAAAAGATATTGCCGGCCCCTCTTTCTGCGAACAATTTGATGATCAGCATGGTCGCCGGGAACATCGCCGATGCGGGCAATTCCCTGTGGGTGAGCAGATGCCCATTTGTCAGAAATGGAAAGCAAAGACGATAATAGCAGTCCAATCTGAACGGACAGAAAAAGGACGTGGGCATGATTTTGTGCGATTTTATATCAGTAGCCAGCCAATGAATGCGGAGAAAGCCTTGCAAGCGATACGCTCTCACTGGTCGGTGGAGAATCATTTACACTGGTCACTTGATGTTGCGTTTCGAGAAGATAAACTCCAGGCCCGGATGGGATTTGCCGGTGAAAATTTAGCTGTACTACGAAAATGGATTTTGAACATGCTGAAACAGAATAAATCCCGTAATTTAAGTATGGAAAATAAACGCAGGCTCTGTTGTTTAAATGATGATTATTTATTCGAATCCTTGAGTTTGTTTATATAATGAGCTTTGATGCGTTAGCCCTGTCCATACAGGCCATACTGAAACTGCTAATAACTAATAAAAATGGCGAAATAAAGAAAACCTTTTTATTCAAATTCATATTTCTCTCCTTACTTGATTTATGGTTTTAGCACTAAATGGAACAAAAATAAATTTCGTTATTATTAAATTGAAATACAATTTACGACATAAATAATAATCTATACCCTATGGATTTCAAGATGCATCGCGACGGCAAGGGAGTGAATCCCCGGGAGCATAGATAACTATGTGACCGGGGTGAGCGAGTGCAGCCAACAAAGAGGCAGCTTGAAAGATAACGGGTATAAATCACAATTCAGGCATAAATAAGAAATTAATAACAATAGAGCATTACAATATAAATTATTTAATTCAATTAACTATTATTGCCTTCCTTAAGCAAGGATAGATTATTAAATCAAAAAATACAAATTACACAATCATTAAATTGGGAAATAAATAACTTTCCAAAATGGTGCTACACCTTATCTACTAACAACCCTATGTATAAAAATGGGTTGAAGAAAACCACGTGTAGCGGAATTATGAAACCTTATTTATCTTATTTAAACACATCAAGATCAATATAGAAAAATTTAAAAAACAATTTCAATAATATATAAAATAAATAATTTATTAGCATTCAAACATTATATATAAAAATAATAACCACTAGTGGATTCACATAATTATACCACACATGACCATCTTCAACCCATTATTATAAATAGAATTATGAGTGATATAAGATGTAGCGCTATTTTGTAATCTTATTTAGAACAGTTTACCTAAAAATTATAATCACGCCATAAACAAGATGTCAGATCAAATGCCAACCAAATTAAGATTAATTTATACACATTATTTAAAAAACGACCAGATTTATAAAAAACACAAAACTATTGTTTTAAATTTACATTTCTATATAATGCGGCGCCATTTTCTTATACATGTAATTTATTATGTCCCTTTATTCTCCGGGCAGAATTTCTGTTCATTCTGCTGGTTTATTGATCCTTGCGCTGTTAGCCATTTCAGGGAAGTCAACGGCATCATCATTAATCAGCCCTGTTGATCAAGATGCCATTACCCAGCAACAAAAAGATTTGTTACAACAAGCGCAACAACAACGTGATGACATCCGTAATAGCGTTACGTTATCACCACTCACAACATCGACATCTGACGATGAAGGATCGTTCTGCCATCCTATTTACAAAATTCAGTTTGAAGGCGCAGAAAATCTCTCGGCATCAGTGCAACAGGTATTATCCAAACCTTACTTATCCCGTTGCCTGACTGCCGGTAAAATTAATGAATTAGTCCGCAAGGTATCAAATACCTATATAGAAAAAGGTTATGTGACTTCACTTGCCGGATTAAAAGGACAGGATTTATCCACCGGCATTCTGATCATTACGGTTACGGAAGGAAAAGTAGGCACAATCCAGCTTGACGGTGAGACGCTCCTTGCCCTGAAAATGGTTTTTCCAGATATGCCTGGAAAGCCCCTTAATCTGAGGGATATTGAACAAGGCATGGAGCAGTTAAACCGACTACCTTCCCAGCAAATAACCATTGATATCCAACCGGCTAAACAGCCCGGTTATTCTGACGTTATTTTAAAACGAACGACTTCCCAATTGCCTGTTCATGCCAGCCTGGGAATAAATAACAGTGGGCAGAAAAATACCGGACAAGAACAAATTAATACCACTTTAGGACTGGATAATCCACTGCGCCTTGCAGACCTGTGGTCAATCTCCGCCAATCGTAACAGTGACTTTCGCAATAACCATCAGAGCTGGAGTGTAACATCAGGAGTGACAATCCCTTATGGTTACTGGTCATTTGATTATCAGTATGCCAGGAACAGCTCATTTCAAATGATATCCGCAGATACATTCAATGCCGGCCATGAAAGCAAAGGACAAACTAACCAATTAAAAATAAACCGGACGTTATACCGTGATGGTCAGCAAAAACTGACCCTGAATATGGGATTAGTCCGTCGCCAAACTTCCAATGTTACGGCTGGAGTCAAGTTATCCGTTAGCAGCCCGACATTAAACACTGCCAGCTTGGGAGCTAACTACAGTACTGTTCTGGCAGGAGGTTATCTTACATTCAACCCAACGTTCAACCATGGGTTAACTGGCTGGGGAGCAACTAAAGATAATTCCGGCGACCGCAACGCCCCCAAGAGTCAGTTTCGTAAATTTAGCCTGAGCAGTAGTTATTTTATTCCTGTCACGGAAGATATTTATTACCTGACCTCCCTGTATGGACAGTTTACTCCGGATAATCTTTATGCCGGTGAACGCCTTTCATTAGGCGGACAATATTCCGTCCGAGGATTTAAAGAACAAAATCTCATCGGGAATAATGGTGGATATTGGCGCAATGAATTCAACTGGAAATTAACCAGGCTCCCTTTATTAGGTGAACTTTCTTTAAATAGTGCACTGGATACAGGCTGGCTGGAAAACAATAAAAAAAGACAAATCGAAGGAGGTAATGTCACGGGAACATCACTAGGTATTTCATTCAATCACAGTAGGATGAATCAGACGATCACAATAGGAAAACCACTAATTTATCCCAATCATCTCAGACCAGACCACTGGGTCGTTTATTGGTCTGCATCACTCAATTTTTAATAAAACCATACCAACAAATTTGGACTTAATTTAATCAAAGGACGCAATATGGATAAATTTAACAGCCCTGTGGCAAAGGGAACCTGTTATTTTTTGATTTACCTGACAGGTATATATCCTCTTAATTCGGCAGTGGCAGGTGATATTACCCCTGACAATACGCAGACACAAGTACATAACAATGGCAATGTTCCGATAGTGAATATTGCTGCACCTAATAACGCTGGGATATCTCACAATACGTATAAAGAATTTAATACCGGCACTCAGGGCGCAGTATTAAATAACGCCACACAAGCAGTTAACTCTCAACTTGCCGGCCAAATCAGTGCCAACGCCAATCTGCATGGAAAAGCAGCCCAACTTATTATCAACGAAGTCACTGGAAGCAACCGTTCCGAACTACTGGGACAGCTGGAGGTTGCCGGCCAGAAAGCCAACGTCATGATAGCCAACCCCAATGGTATTACCTGTAATGGATGTGGATTTATTAATACCTCAGGAGCAGTATTGACTACAGGTAAACCGCAATTTGATAAACAAGGTGCACTTGAAGCCCTGAAAGTGACAAAAGGCCAAATCACCATTGGCGGCAAAGGGTTAAATGGCCAGTCAACAGATTATGTCGATATTATCAGCCGGGCTACTGAACTGAATGGAAAAATTCAAGCCAATAACCTTTCACTCACTCAAGGAGCCAACCAAATTTCCTTCAAAGACGGCACGGCAAAGACCATTGCCGGTGAAGGTGCAGCGCCACAACTGGCTATCGATACCAAAGCGTTGGGTGGTATGTATGCCAATAAAATCCGCCTGATTGCAACGGAAAATGGTGTTGGGGTTAATCTGAAAGATATCACCAGTACCCAACGCGATATCACATTAAGTGCTAATGGCAAAATGGAACTTAGCAATATTAAGGCTAAGACAGACTTAAATGTGGGTGCTAAAGAAATTAATATCGAACCGAATACTCCGGTTCAGGCAGAACGGAATATTGTTCTGACTGGTGATAAGATCACCAACAAAGGTAGTGTGACTGCTGGGCAAGATATGCGGGTGTATGGTGACACTATCAGCAATATCGGTGCTCAAGCACTTCTGCAAGCCAATAATAATATGTGGATTCAGAAGAATGTGGGAGGAGATAAAAACGAGTTAGTTGAAAATAAATCCGGTACTATAAAAACAAACAATGGTGATTTAATCATAAGAACGAAAAATTTAGTTAACGAACGGGAAAGTCTGAAAATAACAAAACAAACTCAGAAAGTGAATACTGATAATAAAATAGAAGGTTCAATTAATTTTGAAAAACCTATTTACGTAGATGTATCACATAGAGACACAAAATTAGAATACATTAATTTCACATCAGAAATAAATAGTAATCCAGCAATTATTGAATCCGGTAACAACGCTTATTTATATGGAGATAAATTACTTAATAAAAGCAGCAATATCTTAGCTAAGAATAATTTAATCCTTACAGGAACATATTTAGAAAACAGTGGAGTCTCTTTAGGAACATTAGAAAAATACAAGGAATACTATGGCTCCCAAGAAAACATCAAGAATATCTTAAGTAGATATATTTCAATATGGAAAAATAATAGAATTTTAGAATCAAAATTAAGCGCCGGAAATAATTTGGTTTTTGATTTTAAAGAATCAATTCTGATAAAAAATAAATTACCTGATGAAGCCAACAGTATTGATCAAATAATATCTGATAATAGCCAGATATCTTTAAATGCAAAGAATATTTTGCTGCACGCCAAAGGCATTGATGTTTCAACCGGGATAAAAGCAGATAATGATATTAATATTATCTCTGACGACACCATTAAAGTATCTTTATCCGCCTTAAATTCTGGAGAAAATATTGCTATAACGGCACTTAATGACATTAACTTATTACAAAGCAATTTAAAAAGTAAAAACGTTACTTTGATGAGTCACAATGGCAATTTAAATATAAAAGATCCTTTAAGATCTTTTCATTTAGATAATACCCGCTGGCTAAACAAATTAGAGGCATCTGACGATTTAAGTTTTTCTGCTGGAAAAAACATTTACATTAAAGATACGTTATTTGCATCCAAAAGTAAAAATATTTCATTCAATGCTAATAAAGATATTACTATTGAACACACAGATGATTTACTGAACCATCATAACATAATGCAACCAATTTCAGTTGATCGAGAAGCAGAACTGTTCAGTAGCCTATCTCCCACAGTAACATTAAATTCATCTGGTTCAATTTTAATGAATAGCGGTGGAAACCTATCTTTAAACAGAGTAAATTTAGAAGCTGATAAGGATATTGAACTATATGCTGGTTACGATTTTAATCATTATATAAAAGCAATTAATCCTAAGAATTTCAGAGTTTCGACTATCACCAGATTTCCAAATCTCCAAACTCATATTAAATCTGGCAATAATTTACTCATCAATACACAGCATGATATCACCTTAGAAGGCTCAGACATTTTAACGAAAGGTTCAACCAATTTATTAGCCGGAAACTCAATAAATTTATTATCGATATCTTATCATTTTTTTAAGGAAACTATAATAGATATAATGAACCATCTCGTTCCTTTTAAAAATCCACCTATAGGTATGAATTATATTATTACAACGATTAAGGCTGACAAAGATATAAATTTAACAACCAGTGGAAAACTTTTAACGGAAGCTACAAAGTTATCGGCCAATGGTAATATTATCGCATTTTCTGATGATAATATGCGCTTTGAGTCACTGACTATTTCTGATCGCAGCTATTCTAAAGATACTGGGCGTGTTGAAAAAACAATCAACAAAGTATCTGAATTAACCGCTGGTGGTATTTTAAAACTATTTACCAATGGAAGTATTTTATTTGAAGCAACTAAATTAACTGCGAAAGGGTTAGGAGCTGTTTGGAAAGATCCTATCTTTATATCAAATCACAGCGGCCCTGTAATTAGTGCAGAAACCAAAGTAAGAGAAGCCCAAGAAAAACTTGAAATAATTCAAAAAGAAAAAGCTCCCTTAGAAAAAGAAGTAAATGATTTAAAACGAGCTATTGCAGAAATAGAAGCTCCATTTAACGCTTTTCATGAAAAGACAAAAAGTAATAGAAGGCCTGCTGGTGAAAAAGGTATATTATTCATGAGAGATTTTGCTACTAAAGAAAAACGAGAAAAATTAGCTCCTAAGCTAGATAAACTAAATGAAATAGAATCTAGAATTAATCAGGTTAAAAATACTTTGGCTACAGCTAATAATCAATTAGTTAAAGCTATACAAGAAGCCAAAAATAAAGGTGATTCTGAAATAAAATTACAAACTGATATAGATGCCCATAATAAAGCAGAAGCAATGCGTATAGGTACTATCGATGTTGCAGCTAAAGGTGGATATTTATATGCCAAAGCACAAAGGAATTCAGAAAAACATGTAATAACCCGAAAAAGTTCAAGCGGAGGTTTCTTTGGTGGTACTAAAACAACCACAACAGTTAGTCAAAAAACTGGCCATGATGTAAGCGAATTTATTGCTGCTGGAAATATTACTATGCTAAGTCATGATGACAGTACTTATGAAGCTAGTAAAATAGAAGCAGGTAAAAACATTAGACTTATTAGTACTCATGGTTCTGTTAATTTTAAAGCCACGCCAAATATTTCATTTGAGCAAACAACTAGTCATTCGAAAGGTTTTTTCATTAAACAATCTAATAGTGGACATAATAACACCATTTGGACATTACCAACGATATCTGCTGGGAACTTATTTACCGTAGATGCTAATTCAGGAATTAACGCTGATATTAAGACACAAAAAAGCCAATCTCTGCAAACTGCATTGAAGATGCTTGGAGAAAATCCAGAAACTGCTTGGTTAAAAGATTTAAACAATCGACATGATGTAAAATGGAATGAAGTTCAGGATGCTTATGAGAATTGGAATTACAGTAACCAACAATTAAGCCCGGTAGCTTCTGCTGTTATAGCAATAGCCGTAGCAGCAGTGACTGCGGGATCGGGTTTAGTTGTCGCTGCTGGCGCATCTGCGGCTTCTACCGCTACGGGAGTTGGTGCAGCGACAGCCGCAACAGCAACGACTACAGGCGCTGTTGTTTCCGGCGCAACCATTGCCGGTATATCGTCTTTAGCTTCTAAGGCAGCGGTTACTCTGGTTAATAACCAAGGAAACTTATCTAAAACCTTTAGAGATTTAGGTAATAGTGACACGGTAAAATCCACCATTACTTCAATGGCGATTGGTGGTGCACTGACCGGGTTCGATCAAGCGATGGGTTGGACTGCCACTAAAGATGGCGCTAACGCAGCGGCTTCATCAACCCGTTCAAATATCCCTCTATTAAGTAAAGGCGCAGATTGGAGCAAAGTCGCTCAACGTATTGCTGGACAATCAATTATCAGTTCCAGTTTAAATACCACAATTAATGGCGGCAGCTTTAAAGATAATTTCGCTACAGCATTGCTTGCCAATATTGGCAGCCAGATTAACGCCGAAGGGGCCGGGTTGATTGGCAAGAACGGTCAGGTGTTAGGTTTACCCGGAAAAGCTATCAGCCATGCGGTAGTTTCTGCCCTTGCAGCGGAAATTGGCGGCGGTGATGCCAAAGGTGCTGCTGCCGGGGCATTAGCGGCAGAACTGGCCGCAATAACATTGGATAAAACATTCAATGATCCAATGAAAATTCAGGCTGGGGGCAAAATCATTGGTAGCTTTGCAGGGGCCATTGCAACCAATAGCGCCAAAGGCGCTAACAGTGGGGCTAATGCCGGAGAAATTGTTATTCTTTTTAACCACCTGAACTCCATGAATGCCTACAATCTGGTCAGAGAGCTTCAAGAGGCACATAAGCAGGGAACCCCTACCGAAGCAATCTGGAACAAATACACCAAACTGAGCGCAGCACAGCGGGCAGACATGTTATCTGACTGTGCCGGGAACGGTGGATTATGCACACTGACCTATCAGGCTGAAATGGACGGTGGGATAAAAACAGCGGATGCTATTAGTGGCTTAAGATGGATGTTTGACTTATCGGCTGAGGATACCCATCGTATCAGCCAGTTTGTGACGACAGAAAACCAGAACGATTTAGGGCTATTGTATAACTCGCTGCCTGCCTGGGAAAAAGGTGCACTAATAGCCAAAGAAGCGGTAGAATCTGCCGGTATTGGCGGTGCTATTGGGGGTAAAGTTTCGGTTGCTTCGATTGTTGGGAAGAATAAAAGTCAGCAATCTTCACATGGCTATACGCTAAACAAAAATGGTCAAATGATAGGTGCAAATGGAGTTCAAGTGCCGAGTAAAACAATTTGGAAAGGAGTAGGTAAAGAACGTATTGATGTGGAAAATCCAAATCCAGGTCAACGAGCAGGACAATTACACTATCAAGACAATCAAGGAAATAAGTACTATTATGACCTCATTTCAAATACATTTCCTGATGCGCCTAAAAAAGTCAATGAGTTATTAAAGAATAGTAATTTTAAGAATGCGATTGATAAAGGCATGAAACAATACCTAGGAGAAAAATAATGCTAAAAGCTAACTTAAGCATGAAACAGAAAATGAATGAGTTAAAAGGAAATCATTTGGTTCTTACAGATGAACTACAATCAATCATTTCCAGTGGATTTATTGAAAAGGAACATTGTTTTTTCTCTAAAAAAATGATGAATTATAGCTCTTCTGCATCCCAAAAACACTTTCAGGATTGTGTTGGATTTGAGTGTTTTGTAAATTCACTTCATATTGATGACTATGTGAATAAAGATTATTTAGAATATTCAATATTATTCTGTAATTCCTTACTTATTTCATGGAATTCTTTTAATCCCATTAGTAAACTTAATGTTATTATTTCATTAGACGAATTTGGGTCTTTAGTTAAATTTCATTTAGACAGGAATGGGGAAATGTGGTTAAATGAAGACTTAGAATCATATGATGAGCCTATTTTAATAACAAGCAGTTTTATTGAATTACAGTAAAAAACACATAATAAATAAGTCAAATATAACCATATATTTATATATGGTTATATTGGTCAGCAGAGCCAATTGCATTTCAAGGAAATAAGGTTTATCAGAGAAATGATATATTCGATCCGAAATATATTGACTGAAAATCAGGAAAAACGAACATAGAGCTAATGTCATCCGGGCGTGCACCAATCGGTACAGATGGTAAGCCAGTGAATCTTCACCACATGTTACAGAAACAAGATTGTGCAATTGCAGAAATTACACAATCTTTCCATAAAGAAAATCATAGGGTTATACATATTAATGACAATAGTATTCCTTCAGGCATAAATAGAGCAGAATTTAACAAATGGCGTTCTAACTATTGGAAAGATAGAGCCAAAAGCTATAAATAGGTGTAAAAATGAATAACGATTTAGATAAAATTATCAATGAGTTAAAACTTCTATCTGGTGGAGAAACAAGCAACACAGATCTACCAGACGATGAATTGCTAGCACAATATGAGCGTGAGATTGGTTTTACTTTTCCTAATAACTATAAAAAAGTTTTAAAGGAAATAGGGAATGTTTTCTATGGCTCCATAGAGTTATTATCTGTAACTAAAGATAAACAAAATTATGGTGAGTTATCACAATCTCTTAAAGATGCAAGAAAGTTAGGAGTACCTAAAGACTGGTTACCTATTTGTGAAGATAACGGAAACTACTATTGTCTCCTTCCTAGCGGTCAAGTTAGATACTGGTCCCATGATGGCTATAGTGATGAAATGTGGTCAGATATCACTGATTGGCTCCAGCAAGTATGGATAAATGGCAATTAATAAATACTCTGCCAAGAGTTTGTAAATAGATTTACGTAATTTCTCGTTAATAAAATGACCACTCTCCCTGTGTTAGCCGTACGCTAACACAGGGGATTTATAGCCCCCGTCACATTACAGGGCGAGATCTCATATTTTTTGAATGGGTATTTTATTTAAAAATAAATCGCATTTAATTCAAAAAACCTATTGGATAGTTATCAAAGACCGATAAGAGAAGGATTTATAAATGCACCGGGGGGTAAATGATGGTAAGTGATGATGAACTTTATTCAGAAATTGGTCGTATATTATATGAAGCGGCTCCTGATGATGCACAGCGGATTTTACTGGATGTAGAGTTATCTCCCGAAAATGATCATGCTAAGTTTCTATATGATTATGTTAATGAAAATGGGTGTAAAAAGTGGTTTTTACCCCCATCTCCAAAAACAGACAGAGATCTTATAGAAAATTTAGCAATGCTGCGTAAACACTACGTGGAAAACAATCTGACTAGCGGTCGTCCTGTATGGTATGGCTGTGTCGTCACTGTTGACCTTGAAAACATGAAAATCAGAATAGAATTCAAATACGAGGACTAACCTGAAAGTGATCCCTGCCATATATTGCAGTGACCCCAAAAAGTTGGTCAGGTTACACTAAGCAACTAATAATGCCTGAGTTCGGAACTCTACTGGACTCAGGCGATTCAATTTTAAGCGAGTTCTTTCATGGTTATAGATGTGAAGATAAAGCCTACTTATTCTGGTGATAGTCTTAGACCTGACAAATTTACTGTGAGTTATTCAGTAGATAATGGTAGAGTTATTGACAGAGTCTTCCAAATGCTCCGAACGAAAAATGATGAGAGATGATCAAGGGATTTATAATAATATTGGTAAGGCTTTATTTTCTATAGCTCCTGATGATGCATCTAAGGTCATTGTTAATGTTTCATTAGAACCCGAAAATGATAGCGGTGAGTTTACTTACGATTACGTTAATAAGAATGGCGAAGAAAAATGGATTAATGATACTTATGATGCCAGTCCTCAGTTGTTAGATTTACTGGTTGAGTTAAGGATCTATCTTTTAGATAATTTTAAATCAGAGAAAACACCTTTTTGGCATTCCTGTGTTATCACACTTGATATTGAAAAAGTGAAACTCAATGTAAATCTCAAATACGAAGATTAACCCGAAAACTATCCCAGCCATTACGCTGGGATCTTCTTTGCCCCTACTTGTTCTCAAGAAGCCAAATCATCAACCGCTTAGAAAGTTCGTGAAGCAACTCGTTTGGCTCAGGAAAAACGTCCAGATCTGATCATTGATGGCCCATTGCAATACGACGCCGCAATTATGGCAGACGTGGCGAAATCCAAAGTACCAAAACATCTCGCTGAAAACCTTGGCAAATATATTGGTGGTCAATGGATCTTAGTTGACGTCAATATGGATAAATTCGATAACAGAGCAGAACGGTGCACGTAATGAACCGCAAAAAACAATTTAATCGTGCCGCATATTGCGGCACTTTATATTTATCTGCACAAATTTAAGGTTGATAATTATATGGTAACAGAACAGAGGTTAAACCTTATTTTTATGGCTTTTTCGGTAACAATACATAAGCAACTTTATGTTGTATTCTTTTTTCTGATAACCATTGATTAAATTCATCACCTACCTTATATTTATCAGGCTTACAGCTACTCACTTTATCACCCGATGTTCCTGTTCTACCAAGCCCATATGACCCTCCACCTTCCGCTTTAATTTTACACCCATGTCCTCCTTCTTTTATTGGTGTACTGAATTCTTTATATAACCAACCAGCTCCTTCTGTAGTGAATTCTATAGTAATTTTTGGCTTTTCATCCTTATTTTTATCTTTCGGAAATTTTTTTGCATAAGTATATTCAGGTGCAATTCCACAATAGCTTTCTTCTTTAACACAAGGGATTGCATTATATCCACTTTTGTCTAATGATATATATTCATTTTTGCCCATCCCTCTATACCAATACTGTGCTGTTACTTCCTTAGCCTCCTGATTATGAGTAGAAGTGTTATTTAATTCAACGTCATTTCTCTTTTCAAAACCGCTTAATTTCGCTCTAAGTTCGCAATTTTCATACAGCGACATCACTTCAGTATTTTGCAGGCCATTGCTTCTTATTACTTTTTTTACCTCAGTTCTAACTTCCTCCGGATCTTTCACACAGGCCATACTGAAACTACTAATAGCTAATAAAAATGGAGAAATAAGGAAAATTTTTTTATTCAAACTCATATTTCTCTCCTTGCTTTATTTATGGTTTTAGCACTCAATGGAACAAAAATAAATTTCATCATTATTAAGTTGAAATATAATTTAAGACATAAATAATAATTTAAATCACAATTCAGGCATAAATAAGAAATTAATAACAATAGAATATTACAATATAAATCATTTAATTCAATTAGTTATTATTTCCTTTCTAAAGTAAGTATAGATTATTAGATCAAAAAACACAAATTACAAAATCATTAAATTAAAAAAATATCTTGCTTAAACATATAAAATAAATAAAGAAAATTTCAACAATATATAAAATAAAAAATTTATCAACATTCACATGTTATATATACAACATAATAACTACTGATTTTTCATATCATAACAATCTAAATAACCTCACAAGATTGCAATTACACTCGACCATAAAATTTATAAAAAACCACATGATCATTTATAACTATTGTAAAATATTTTTCAATGAAAACACTTATACTATCTAACTGCACACAATGAACTACAAAAAACAAATTAATCGTGCCGCATATATGCGGCACCTCACCTTTATATTTATCTACGTATATTCAAGATTGATAATTGCATAGTTTCAGCACAAATAAGCTTATTTTTTCTGTTTCTTTAATAATACATACGCGACTTGGGCTTGTACTTTATTCTTTGATAACCACTCATTAAATATATTTCCTATTCCGCGTTGTTTATATGCAGAATCACAACTTGCCGATGTTCCTGTTACACCAAGCCCATACGTTCCTCCACCTTCGGCTTTAGTCTTACACTTATGTTTAGTTGTAAAGTCATTATATAACCAGCCAGCCTTTTCCGTCTTAAATTCAATAACAACACCTGGTTTTTTATTCGTTAGATAACTTTGTGAGTAAGTGAATTGAGGCGCAATTCCACAGAAACTGTTTTCTTGAACGCAAGAAATTTTCTCGTTCCTATTCTTATCAAATGTTTGATATTCCTTTATCTCCATTCCTCGATACCAGTACATCGATTTTTCTGCCTCATTATCACTATTTGCGGTTTTACTACTCTTTAGCGTAAGTTTATTTGGTGTGTTGTCTTTCACTCTAAGAACACAATTTGTGTATAAAGACATTACTTTGGTTTTTGCCAATCCATTTGCAGTTATTGTATCTTTTACCTGATTTCTAATGTTCTCCGGATCTTTCATACATGCCATACTAACACTGCTGATAGCTAATAAAAGCGGGGAAATAAGGAAAACCTTTTTATTCAAACTCATATTTCTATCCTTGCTTTATTTGTTTTTTTAATATCTAATTAAATGAAAATAGATTTCATCATTATATGTTGATTTAAAAACACTATTACAGACAATATATAACAAACTAATCAATATATTAATCTTCATTGTTATTATCTGTCGCAAATAAGGTAGATTATCTAACTGTAAAAAACAAAAACAAATTCCAATATAATTAAATTAAAAAATATTTAATTAGAATATATGAAAAAAACATAGTAATGAAATAAGAGAAAAAACAAATAGTTACATGACAATATGCCTTTTGAAAAACATTTCACAATGAAAATTTTCTTTTCCACCTAATAGAGTTCCTTCTGTAATCAAGAAAAAGCACCAAAGCCAGCCAGGCATTCGGTGCTAAAAAGAGAGTTTAAAGCCGATAATGACATGATTATATAACAGATATTAAGGATGAGTTCGGTATAGGTAATTGCACATAAGAAATTGTAGCCTCTATTTTAGCTGGCTTTTCTGATAGCCACTTATTAAACTCATCCCCTACCTTATAACCTTTAGGCTGACAATTTGACTTATCTTTTTTCAACGCGCCTATTCCACCCAACCCATATGATTCTCCTCTTGATTCAACATCAATTTTGCAGTTATGTTTAATCGTAAATTCATTATATAGCCAGCCAGGTTCTACTGTACTAAATTCTATAACGAATTTTTTATCTTCTCTCATCGGATAGCTCTTGGCGTAAGTATACTCAGGAGAAATTCCGCAAAAACGATTCGGAATGTTAGCACAGGGAACTCTTTTAAAGTTATTACTATCAAATAATTTATATTCCTCTATTCCCATTCCTCGATACCAGTATATCGCTATCTCTACACGTTCATCCCTATTTTGGGATTTATTATTAATTAATATAATTCTATTTCCGGTATTCACCACATCCAATTCGCAATTTTTATACATAGACATCAATTTAGTTTCTTGTAGCCCATAGCTTTTTATTATATTGCTCACCGTTGGATCAATATTACATGCCATACTAACGTGACTCATAGCGAATAAAAAAGTGGAAATAAAGAAAGCTTTTTTATTTAAACTCATATTTTTCTCCTTGCTTAAATTATGATTTCGGTATCCAATGAAACGAGAATAAACCTCATTATTATCATTAATATACCCACATAGTCTTTAACGTAAATAATAACTTAATTCACAATCCTGCTATAAATAAAAACTTAGCAACAAAATAATATTACAATATAAATCATTTGATCTAATGAGTTTATATTATTATTTTCCAACTTAAATAAAAGTAGATTACTAAACCAAAAAAGACAAACTCAGACACAATTAATAAAACTTTAATTTAAACATCAGAATAAGATAGCAAAGAGACAAAAATAAAATAATTTCAATCACCTATATAATTGACAACCTGAGAATTATTACCATATTACACATGCAATTAAATAATCATTATATTTTTATTCCATAATAATCTAAATAATATTATTTCATCATTGCAATAATATCTCAATAATTCATAAAATCTCCATTGACAATAAAGACCAATAATTATTTATTTAAGGAAATCTGGAGAATAGCAGACATGATGTGTTGTCTAACCAGAAACAGTGAAGTTGAGAGCTGACCGAAGGTTAACACCATTATTCAGATAAAATGTGTAAGATACCTCCCTGCCCAATAGGGCAAAGAGGTAAAAGATATCACGGGCGATAACCAATAAAGGCCACGCGCGACAGCCTTCTTTCGATTGAGACTAACTGTGTGGTGGACAAGAAATTCTGCATCCGCTCAAACATTTCTTCACCCTCCATTGCAATGAATTGCTCCCTGCGCTTCTCGCGCCCGGCATGCCAGCGCTCACTAAGCTCAACAACGCTTTGGGTAAGATCCACCTGCCTTTCGAGGCAAAGACCCGCCTCGCTGATTAAACGCTCGTTCAATCCGATCGGAGTGTAGAGAAAATAACCTGGCATACCACGTACCACGATCTCGTCTTTACTAAGCATGCCTGTTACCAAAGTAGGATCAGTATACAAAAACCGTCCTCCGGGCTTAAGTAGTCGGCACCACTCACGCAACAAGGCCAACCGATCCGGAATATGAATTACAGAGTCGATGCACCATAGCGCGTCAAAGGTACCGTCGGGAAATGGCAAAGGTTGACGAACATCACTATCGACGAAGTTACTTCGGTCTTCCAGTCCAAAATCCGCCGCAAGTTGTCGGGCGGTAAGAAGACCATCAGGATGAATGTCAACCACCGTCATCCGACAGCCACCGGTCCTAGCCAAGAACAGGACAGGTCCCCCGGACCCACTGCATATATCCAGCACATGCGAGCGATCGGACAATTGAAGCCATTGGGAAAACTTTCTAAATTCGTCAACAGGGGACCAGTTGTTCTGCCCCAAGTCTTCGCCATAGGTTTCTTTGCGTACCTCAGATACCGCTTCCGCTAGAGAAATCACGTAACATGAAAGCCTGTTTAGTAGCGAAATGGCTAAACATTTTGTAGGTGCAAGCTATTCGGCTTAGCTAATGGCTCAATCGGGAGTGAAATCAAAAGAAATAACGCAACTTTGACTAAAATATCTGCAAAGGCAAGCCCCGGCCCGCCAAACGATTTGATTATCACCTGAGTTAATTGTTTGGCATCCGTTGAATATCGTACAATCAAATGAGCCGTTTCGGCTAATATGAGATCGCCATTGAAGCTATTTTTCTATCTGCTTCAATTTATTATTTCTCAGTTAGCTGCCTATGAACGAAAACTCTCTTTTGATATCTGATAACGTTGTTCTTCCTGTGCCTCATTTCTCTTTTTTACGCGCCATAAAATACTTAACATAATAAACCATAAAGGCGTGCCACAGAGCGCGACCAGGGTATCTGGGTCAAAAACCATTACCACTATAGTAAAGATGAAAAAAATCAGGGTCAGCCAAGTCATTAACATCCCCAAAGGCATCTTAAATATTGAACGTTTATGCACATCAGGGCAATTCTTACGATAAACCAAATAGGCAACCAAAATCACACACCAGCTATAAATCACCATAATCGAAGCAACGGTTGATACAATAGTAAATAACTGCATGACATTCGGTACAATAAACAAAAGTGACGTACCAACCACCATACAGAAACAAGAAAATATCAGACTATGTACAGGAATCGCTGTATTGCGAGAAAGAATTTTAAATTTCTGGTGTGCGTTTTTTTCCGTTGATAAGCCATAAAGCATACGTGTACAAGCATATAATCCACTATTAGCAGAGGACATTGCTGACGTTAATGCAACAAAATTAACCACTGCGGCAGCGGCAGGCAGACCCGCCAAGGCAAATAGTGTCACAAAAGGGCTGGTTTCAGCTGAGATCCGTCCCCAAGAAGTGACGGCAATGATGCTCAACATGGAGAAAATATAGAAAATCATAATTCTCATCGGGATATAATTAATTGCTTTCGGCAATATCTTTTCCGGATCTTTTGTTTCTGCCGTCATCGTGCCAACTAACTCAACACCGGTAAAAGAAAAAATCGCTATTTGAAAACCAGCAAAAAAACCAAAAATACCATTTGGCAAAAATACCGATGGATCAGTCAAATTATTCACAGAGGCGATCATACCATCCGGTGATTGCCAGCCTACCATCACCATACCAACACCAATAATAATTAGCGCTAAAATCGCAATGACCTTAATTATGGCGAACCAGAATTCAGTTTCACCAAATAAGCGGACAGAAAGAAGATTACATGTACCCAGTAAACCTAGCGTTATAAATGCGGGCACCCAAAGAGAAACACCGGGAAACCAATATTGAATGTAGCCGCCACATACAACAACATCAGCAATACAAGAGACAATCCAACTCATCCAATAAGTCCAGCCGAGAAAAAAACTGGCTTTGGTACCTAAATAATCCGATACAAAATCAGCAAAAGAGCGATAATTCAGTTTAGTCAGCAGCAATTCTCCCATTGCCCGCATCACCATATAGACAAAAAAACCAACAATCGCATAGGTAATAATGATCGATGTACCCGATACAGCAATGGTTTTTCCTGACCCCATAAATAAACCTGTGCCAATAGCACCACCAATGGAAATCAATTGAATATGACGTGCACTCAACCCTCTATGAAGCGTTTGTGTATCAGCAAATTTCTCTGCCGAAAGGTTTTGTTTAGTTTTATTATTTTTTATCATGATAATACCCGTCCGTCATTAAAGAAGCAGTTGACTGCTAAATCTTTCTGAAGAAGAAGTTTTTACGGCTTCAGGAAGAAAATGGAATAATGTCTTATTTATTTAATTATTTTTTCATTTAAAGCAAGTAACAATCCTGCCCGTAATCCATTAGCAACCTCAGCATTAGGAAATAAAATAAACTTCGCCGGAAATTTAATTTTCCAATGGCGATCATGTTGGCCGGCGATTTCAAATCCTTCTGGCAATTCAGTAAAGTTCAAGGTATCTGCGGGGATATGAAGTTGAAAACTGTCGTGACTCTTAATAATGGAATTAATTACCTGGTAATGTTTCAGCTCAGATTTAATACGTGCTGTTATTGGCGATAAAGAAATTAAACCATAAAGCGCATCCGTAATTTTTTGAAATCTGGTTAAATCATTTTCCCCAAAAGACATTGCTTTACCCATCTCCATTGTACAACTATCCGCCCCAAACTTTTCACTCAGAAAATGGCTGAAAGTCCCAGCTTTCTCACGATGATAAACCAGCGCATCAATATCGCTGTCATGCAACCATTGCATAAATTCAGCAGAAAAAGGGCGATTCTGAGCAGGTAACAAGGCAAATTGCTCATGGTGAGAAGCGCGTATAGCGGTATGCAGATCAATATGCCAGCGAATATTTGCCGACGACACCAAAGGTTCAGCAAAAAAGCGACTCACAACGTCTTCAAGTTCAGCCGCACGTGATCGCTCATTTCCTAGCGGAAAACTCAGGTAACGGCCACCAAACATGCGATTCAAATCATGATGTAAATAACGTCGATTCGCACGCATCGCAGGCAAATTACCGAAGATGATCAACAAGTTATTTTTTAGTGTTAACGTGCCATCCGCCAACTGTGCAAGTAACTGAATCAATATTTCAATAGGCGCGGTTTCATTACCGTGAATACCGGCAGAAATCACCAAAGACCGATTTCCCCCTTCATGGGGAATCAGTTGCAATGCCCCTTCTGCCAACCAATGCGCATTTATTGTTTCCGGAAATATCAGGTGGTCGGCAAGTTTTTTTTCAAGCAATAACGTTAACAGATCCATATCTGCTCCAATTTAGCGTTGAAATTCATAGATCGATCCTAAATTCAGGATCTGCGTAAGCTCATCCAGCGCGGTATAAACTTCGCGAAGTAATTGGGGATCGGCCAGATCACTAGCACATAATTCATCACGATAATGGTGCGCTATCCATTGGGTCAGGCGCTGGTGAAGTTGTGTATTCATCAATGTTGCGGGATTAACAGCACGAAATTCAGCATCGTTGAGTACCACCCTCAGACGCAAACAGGCCGGGCCGCCGCCATTACGCATACTTTCCCGCAAATCAAAAACACGGACTTCATTAATAGGCGAAGAGGTTTGTGCACTCAGCGATTGCAAATAATCCCAGACAGCGGAATGTTGGCGGCACTCTTCAGGAACAACGATCACCATTTTCCCATCAGTTTTACTCAGTAACTGACTATTAAAAAGATAAGCATCAACCGCATCTTTGATGCTGATCTGCTCAGCAGGCACCTTAATCGTGACAAAATTCTGTCCCAATATTGCCATTTTCTCTTTAATTTCGGTCAGAACCTGAGACTGATTAAGATAAGCATACTGATGGTGAAAAAGGACATTTCGGTTGCTGACCGCAATCACATCGTTGTGAAAAACCCCACTATCAATAGCAACCGGGTTTTGCTGGACAAAAACGGTTTGTGCCGAATTAAGCTGATGCAACCGCGCAATCGCTTCGCTGGCTTCCAATGTTTGCCGGGCAGGATAACGTTTAGGTGCCGGGCCGCCGCGAAATGCGCTACGGCCATAGACAAACACCTGCACGCCCGGCGTATCATAATCACCGCCAAGGCGATTATGGTTTGCTGCCCCTTCATCACCAAAATCTTCATGTTGTGGAAGCGCGTGATGATGGACAAAATAGTTTTGATCAGCAAACGTGGCTTTTAACGCGGCTGCCGTCGTTTCTATTTCCAGCGAACGGTGCAATTTATTGTTTAAATTAGCTACCGTGAAATGAACTCGCTGATCAGCGCTATCCGCCGAAGGCGACACGGTTGCCGCATTTGCGGTCCACATTGATGAAGCAGAACTCAGTTTTGATAATAACACCGGAGAATATTTGGCTGCTTTATGCAGTATCTGCTCATCACTGCCCACAAAACCTAAATTACGCAAGGCTGGAATATTAGGGCGTTGTTGAGGAGGAAGCACTCCTTGAATAAACCCCTCATCAGCCAGCGCTTTCATTTTCATCAACCCTTGCAGCGCGGCTTTACGCGGGTTAGATATGCTGTCCTTATTATTAATCGAAGCCTTATTACCCACAGAAAGCCCCGCATAGTGATGGGTCAGGCCGACCAACCCATCAAAATTTGCTTCAAAACCAGCCATAAATCCCTCTGGAAAAATTGTATAAATTGAAACCTATCCCGTTAAACGGTTATTCAGGGAAATGAAGCCCCGGCGCAAGCGTTTCAGGTAAAGTGAGTTCGTCGGCAACCAGAGATGCCATCGGCCAGGCACAGTAATCAGCAGCATAATAAGCACTAGGTCGGTAATTTCCTGACGCACCAATGCCACCGAAAGGCGCTTTACTGGAAGCCCCAGTCAACGGCTTATTCCAGTTCACAATGCCCGCTCTGGCATCTTCCGACAGACGTTGGAACAGAGCAGCATCCGGCGAAATTAAACCGGTAGCCAATCCGAATCGGGTGTTATTGGCAATTGCCAGCGCCTCATCAAATGTGTCATAACGCATAAGCATGAGCAGCGGCCCGAAATACTCCTCATCAGGAACATCAGCGACTTGGCTAACATCAATAATCCCTGGGGTCAACAACGTTGATTGCGGCTGGCATTGCTCCAGCGAAACCAAAGAGATACCACCCAGTTTTTGTAGCCGATCTTGCGCTTCCAACAGATTCTGCACCGCCTGTAGAGAAATGACTCCACCAATGAACGGTTGAGGTTGGGCATCCCAATGGGATGGTATGATCCGCTCTGTCACCTCCACCAGACGCTTAATCACCGCATCTCCGTGCGCACCATTTTTGACCAACAATCTACGGGCACAGGTGCAACGTTGACCAGCAGAGATAAACGCTGACTGCACAATAGTGTAAACAGCGGCATCAATATCGTCGCAAGCATCGACGATCAATGCATTGTTTCCCCCCATTTCAAGTGCCAACATTTTCTCTGGCTGACCGCTAAGCACTCGGTGAAAGTGAAAGCCAGTATTGGCACTTCCCGTAAACAGCACGCCATCAATCTGCTTATCCTCCAGCAATGCTGTCCCGGTATTGCGTGCTCCCTGAACCAGATTGAGCACACCTGCGGGCAAACCGGCTTTTTCCCATAGTTTCACCGTCTCTTCTGCGGTCATCGGTGTCAATTCACTCGGTTTAAACACCAGTGTATTACCCGCAATAAGCGCGGGAATAATATGACCATTAGGCAAATGTCCGGGAAAGTTATACGGACCAAAAACCGCCATCACGCCGTGAGGACGGTGACGCAGTAAGGCACGGCCGTCTGGCATAATCGTTTCTGATTCACCGGTACGCTGTTCCCACGCTTCGATAGAAATAGCCGCTTTACCTATCATGGATTGTATTTCAGTCCGAGTTTCCCATAACGGTTTACTGGTTTCCTGACTGATAACACGAGCAAGCGTCTCTTTCTCCTCATTCAGCAAAGCCGCAAACGTCTGAACGACCTTAATCCGTTCACTGGCGGGCAAATGTGACCAGCCATAAAACGCTTCGCGGGCAGCACGACAAGCGGCTCTGACTTGCGAAGCATCGGCGCTGTTAGCTTGCCACAGAATCTGTTGATCTATTGGGGAAAATTTAGTTATCGACTCACCCTGCCCCTCAATCCATCTTCCCCCAATGTAATGTGCTTTATAATTCATGCTTAATTTTCCTTTGGAAAGAGACTAACCCGTCGCACCTGATCCCCATCGCTTACTCGAAGTGCATCCATCTCTGCGGCTGTTAAAAAAAGTTCATTACTGTCACACGCCACATTCAATAAAAGCGCTCGAAATTCACTAAACTGCTGATTGGCAACGATACAAGGAACACCATCATCTCTGGTCACTGATTCGGCTTTACTGACAGAAACGAGACGACTCTCTTTTACCGCACGTATCCGGTCAATCTCAGCCTGTAATAAAGCGCCGCCATCAAAAATATCGATATGACCTTGATAAATAAGACCTTCTTTTTCAAGAATTGCCCGCGCGGGTACTGTTTTCTCATGGACCTGCCCAATCACCTTCTGTGCCTCAGCAGATAATAAGGAGATATAAATAGGATGAAGGGGCATGAGTTCGGCAATAAAGGTTTTCGACCCAATACCGGTTAAGTAATCTGCCTGGGAAAAAGGAATACCAAAAAAATGTTGTCCCAGTGAATTCCAGAAAGGGGAATTTCCTTGCTCATCTGCAACCCCTCGCATTTCAGCGAATATAATTTTAGAAAAAATATCCCTAAATGCGGCGATAAAAAGAAAACGTGCTTTGGAGAGAAATACCCCATTTCTTCCCTTCTGATATTCCGGATCAAGGAACAAAGTACACAATTCACTGTTACCGGTCTGATCTTGTTCCAAAGTCAACGCTTCAATAGCTTTATAAATTCCCAATTCACGTGATGAACGAATGGTTTTTTGTACCCGAAAGTTATAAAACGGCTCCTCCAGCCCAACCGCCACTTCGATAGCACTGACACCCGCCACACGATTCACGCTGATATCTTCCAGCACAAAAAGGAATCCCTGCTGAGCCCTAGTCAGTTTTCCCTCAAAAGTATCAACGCTACGTGCAATGCGTGAGCGTAATTGCTCCAGGTTATTGGGAAAAGATGTCAAACCTATACCCGCGCGTTGAGATAAAGACTGAACCCCATTTAAGTCACTATGCCGGACAGCTCGGAAAAGCATCATAACGTCACCTTCAATTTACTATTAACCTACAAACCGCATGATGGCACTTTCAAGACGAACCAGACCTTCATCAATATCAGCAAATTCGATATTTAATGCTGGCGCAAAGCGCAACACATCTGGACCCGCGATCAAAGCAATTAATCCCTCCTCTGCTGCCAAGTTAGTTAATTGCTTCGCCTTACCTTGCCAAGCCTTATCCAATTCAGCACCTAAAAGCAGCCCTTTACCTCGCAAGCAACTGAATATTTGGTAACGCTGATTCAGTTTCGATAATTTATCCATGAAGTAATCATGACGTTGCAAAACGCCGGTGAGCAGCTCCGCCTGATTAACAATAGAAAGCACCTTATTGGCAACTGCCGCCGCCAGAGGATTACCGCCAAACGTGGTACCGTGCGTTCCAGGTTGAAAAACTGCTGCAATATGTTGTTTTGTTAACATAACGCCGATAGGAAAACCGCCACCGAGACCTTTAGCACTGGTAAGAATATCAGGCTTAACATCATATTCCTGATAAGCATAAAGGTATCCTGTACGGCCCACCCCAGTTTGAATTTCATCAAAAATAAGCAGCGCTTGAAAACGATCACATAAGGTACGTAATTCCTGTAAGAATGCAGGATCTGCGGGAATAACACCGCCCTCACCGATAATAGGTTCGACAATAACCGCACAGGTATTTTCAGAAATGTGTTCTCTGATCGCCGCTAAATTATTATAAGGAAGATGCGTAATTTCTTGCGGGAGAGGGGCATAATCTTGTGAATATTTTGGCTGCCCTCCTACTGTAACGGTAAATAATGTTCTACCATGAAAAGAGTCTTTAAATGAAATAATCTCATTCTTATTTTTTCCATATTTATCAGCGGCATATTTTCTGGCTAACTTTAATGCTGCTTCGTTAGCCTCCGCCCCTGAATTACAGAAAAACGCTTTATCAGCAAAAGTATTTTCCACGAGTCTTTTTGCTAATTTTAGGACAGGTTCATTGGTGTAACCATTACCTATATGCCATATTTTATCAATCTGAGAAATTAACGCATCCTTTAATTCAGGATGTGCATGCCCTAATGAATTAACGGCAATTCCACCGGCAAAATCGATATATTCCTTGCCATCTTGATCCCATACTTTCGAACCTTTGGCCCGAACAGGTATGAACTTAGCAGGAGAGAAACAGGGTACCATATAGTGTTCAAACCAACTTCTCTGAATATTTTCTAACATAGATCATTTCCCCTTAAAATAGAGAGCACACGGATGAGAGAAAGTAATATGCCCCGCATCATTTTTCGTCTCACACTTACACAACTTATTTAATGTATGCCAAGTAAAAGGTTTACCAAACTGAAACCTAAAAAGCCTTAAAAATAATAAGATTACAGGATCTATTTAATATTATTCTTATTAATCCCATGACTATTTCCTAAAACATAGTTGCTCAGCCATTAGACAGATACTGTTGCCCATACTTAACAAAGTCAACACAAGTTGTACACAAAAAAAATACTTTTTGATCTTGTTCAAAATTCCAAAAAGTATTTTTATGCACAATTTATGCACTTTGCGTGAATA
Source organism: Photorhabdus kleinii (assembly GCF_025384885.1). Classification (NCBI taxonomy): domain Bacteria; kingdom Pseudomonadati; phylum Pseudomonadota; class Gammaproteobacteria; order Enterobacterales; family Morganellaceae; genus Photorhabdus; species Photorhabdus kleinii. The sequence goes on along the minus strand of NZ_JAJAFY010000023.1, from coordinate 4,033 downwards.
AAAATCGAATAAAAAGTGCATAAATTAAATCTACTACATATAGATAAAACGAATAAATAAATAATTATTCATTAATAACGCTAGAAATTTATCTACTTAAATGTAAAATAAGATTTGACCGAATTTAATTTTCAAAAATCAGAGTAAACCGATAACCAAAACAACAAAAGAGGTGAACAATCTGACAATAACTTAATATAAAATTAACTATCCAGTTAAGAAAATTGACTATAACCTAAATGCTCTTAAATTTCAGCCCCCCCTCCTGCCTATTGAGATTATTTGTAACAAATTGACCGTATTGTTCCCTACCTCAATGATTTACTTAGATTAGAGAAACAAGTAAAGTCTTTTCAAGTGAAAACGATTCAATAGCGATTATCACTTTCCTCAATCTTGTTTTTACATAGGAAAAACCGATAACCCATTCATACCGAATGATAACACCATCGCCAAATAATTAATTATTTCTTAATATATTAGCATTAAAGAAACATCTCCATCACAACTGATTACCAACTTCCTATTCAGGGGCTTAAACTTACTACTTTGTGGCTGAAATAATGTAAATCATCTTTACCATCAATTTACCATTCCAAATCAGAAATTTCATTTTCTCCTATTTTTAAAATAATATCATTTAATTTACTAAACTTTATTATTAAAAGTAGAACCATTATCTGCATTTACTATGCATAAATGCTAAATAACATTATATTTTATTTTCTCTCTATTAGTACCAAATAAAATTATTAGAAAACATAAAATACTTTTAAACATAAACCAAAAAAATTAGCGGAAATTATAAAAATTTTATTTTGACAACCTATGAAAAACACGCTATACATTCTAAATAACAGGTATGATATTAATTCAAAATGCGACTTATTATTTACAAAATCATCCAATATAACAACTTATAAAAAAATATAATATTAAGTGAAAGAATAATTTATTAAGCGTTATCTTACGACAACAAAATAATATCTTTAACATAAATAAAAAAAGATCAACGTAAACTAAAACTAATTTTATCACCTATTAAACCTATTAAAAATATTGGATTATCTAATAGACCAGAATATGCCACGGGCTGGTATAGAAAGATATTCACAGACGCAGAAAACATATATATCCTATGGATTTCAAGATGCATCGCGGCGGCAAGGGAGCGAATCCCCGGGAGCATAGATAACGATGTGACCGGGGTGAGTGAGTGCAGCCAACAAAGAGGCAACTTGAAAGATGACGGGTATATTCCTTATTCTATACCACAGAAGATGTTCTATACCGCAGAATAAGAAAAAACTATTTGCCGTCAATCCCAAGCTCATACTACCGACGCTTAAGGATAGTATGAACTTAGTTTGTATCATTTATAGGAGTAGAATATATGACTTTAGATTTTAACGATAAGGTGGCAATCGTTACCGGCGGTGCAATGGGTATTGGTGCTGCAATATGCCGCCGACTAGCGGCAAACGGCGCGAAAGTTGTTGTGGCTGATCTTGACGGCAACGCGGCTCAAGCCCTCGCCAATGACCTTGATAAGGCTATTGCCATTCAGCTTGACGTCACCCAAGCGTCCGCGGTGGAGCGCTTAGTGGCCCAAACGGTAGAGACCTTCGGAGCGCTGCATCTGGCAGTCAACAACGCAGGGATAGCCGGCTCGTTTCATCGGACCGTGGACTATCCGTTGGATGACTGGCATCAGGTCATCAACGTCAATCTGCACAGTGTGCTGTACTCAATGAAGTACGAAATTCCCGCGATGTTGGCTTCTGGCGGTGGTGCGATTGTTAACATGGCCTCGGCCGTAAGTAGTGTTGGTCTCGCCAACTCAATTGCATACGTAGCAGCTAAACACGCATTGCTAGGCATGACAAAAACTGCTGCGCTGGAGTATGCAAAACAAGGGATCCGAATTAACGCCGTCGGGCCCGGCTGCATCGACACACCATTGATGTCTAGGATCGACACCGATGCAGTCCAAAAAATGATCAAACATCATCCTGTCGAACGCCTCGGAACACCAGATGAAGTCGCTGCACTAGCTTGCTTCCTATTATCTCAGAATGCGTCTTTCATTACCGGTAGTTACCACCTCGTTGATGGTGGATATACCGCACATTAACCTCCTCAATATCTTAGATTTTAACGGAGCATCATCATTCAATTCTGAGCCATATTAAAACGGCCAAGATGAGTATCGCTTTTTCCTGTCGGAGCCGGTATTTTTCTGCCGGGCTTAAACCCTTGATCTGATGCTCTACTCGGTAAAGTGACTAAATTAGGCTCAGCGCGATATCGGCTTTGCCCGTTTTGTTTTTTCCTTGTGCCTGCTTTGCGCCCATAAATTTCGGTCTGGCGGCTGAGCTAAAAGTCATCATCCACATAATCAAAAAAGATAATATTTCATCACCAATTTACGACAATCATCACTTTTTCAGTGATTACATCCTGAAATAAAACATCATAAATGTGATTAATATCACATAATTAACACAAAAAATGAAATTAATTTGAAATTATTAGTATTGGTTATTAAATGATTAATATTAATCTGTTTTTTATACAATGTTGTCACAAAATAATCACATTGGCCTGTTTTTTGCTTTTCAATATAACCCCTTGTTTTTGCTGCTAACTTAACCAATCCCCTATTTTAGATGCCCGGTTGATCATCAATCCTAAATATTGATCGCTAAGTTAAATTCGTGGTTAATACCGCTCTGGCATTGTGGAATAGAAAGTCAATGAAAAGCAGTATTTTAGTGTTTGCGGTTTTTTATAGCGTGGTTTCAGGCAGTCAGGCCGCAGACCTCTCAGCACAACAACTCATTCATCAACAGGCACGCCAGCAAGCCCTGGAGGCGCAATTAGCCCCACCCTCTGCGGAGGTTCACCTGTCTGTCCCCGAACAGGCGGTGTCTTCCGCCTTTCCGCTGGAAACGCCGTGTTTTCCGATCACCCGTGTCGTGTTGGCCGGCACTGAAAATTTCCCGCACTGGTTGCCGTTCAGGCGTGTCGCTCAACAGGGCGAAAACCATTGCCTCGGCGCTCAGGGCATTAACCGGCTGATGACCCGATTGCAAGATCAGCTCATTAATCACGGCTATGTCACCAGCCGGGTTCTGGTTCCTCGTCAGGATCTGCATACCCAAACGCTAAAACTGGTGATGATACCGGGCAACATCCGGCATATCCGCTATACCCCCGATAGCGGAAAATATATCCAGCGGATAACCCCCTTTCCCGCGCGTGAAGGAAAATTGCTGGATTTACGGGACATTGAGCAGGGACTGGAAAACTTGCAACGTTTCCCGACGGTTCAGGCGGAGATGAACATTGTCCCGGCAGAACAACCGGGGGAGAGTGATATTGTGCTGGACTGGCGTCAGTCACGGCACTGGCGAGTCGCCACGTATCTGGATGATACCGGGTCCAAAAGCACCGGCCGTTATCAGGGCGGATTAACCTTTTTTCTGGATAACCCGCTGGCGTTAAGCGACCTGTTCTATCTCTCCGGTGGGCGCGATATTCATGCGTCTGCCGGGAAAGGCAGCCAAAACGACACGCTCTATTACTCGCTGCCCTTCGGCTACTGGATGGCGAGCGTGACCGCCAGTCATTACGATTATATGCAGACCATCGCCGGGCTGAATCAGGCGATTCAATACCGGGGCAAAAGCCAAAACCTGGCGATCCAGATCAGTCGGGTGCTACACCGCAACGCCGACCAGAAAACCCTGCTCAACGGTGAAATTTATCGCCGGGCGTCCCGTAATTTTATTGACAACACTGAAATCGATGTTCAGCGCCGGGAAACCGCAGGCTGGAAGCTGGGGCTGTCCCATCATCACACTATCGGCAACGCCACTCTCGATACCCGGGTGACTTACCAACAGGGCATGCGCTGGTTTGGCGCGCAACCGGCGCCGGAAGAGTATCGCAATGAAGGGACCGCCTTACCTAAAATCACCCAATTCTCGGCGACGCTGGCCGGGCCGGTAACGCTGTTTTCTCAACCCTT
>NZ_JAJAFY010000022.1:0-79660 GCF_025384885.1 Photorhabdus kleinii | reverse complement strand
TATCCTCAGAGATCAAATCCAATTTTTTAACAAAATATCCACGATCTTACCTTGGTTGAGAAGGTCAAATATTATTTTGTTGATTGCATTTAATAAACATTCAGAATATACATAATTATTGCAACTATAATTGTCACGGGGCGTTTAGCCCCGACTCTATTAAAGTATATTTGGTTATTTTAATCGCTTCTCTAAATTTTCGATGAAATCGTTTGCACTAAGCTCAATTCCACTGGCGGCTATTATTAGTTCCTTGAACTCGTAGTAACAACCCTGTTTATAGATTTTTTCATCTAACCACTGGATTAGGCTGTTGAATTTTCCTCTAGAGAGTTCTATTTCGATCAAAGGGTTTTCCTGTGCTTTGTTGAATAGTTGGGCTGAAATAATTGCGCCTATGAGATAGCATGGGAAATACCCAAAATAACCCACGGCCCAGTGGATATCTTGCCAAGGGCCTTCATGAGGTAATGGGCTTATGCCAAGGTACTGTTCGAATAATTCTTGCCATCTGCTTTTTAGTTGTTTTACAGGGAGTTCGCCGGAGAGCAATTCTTTTTCTATTTTATAGCGTATAAGAATATGTGCAGGGTAGGTGAAGTCATCAGCTGTGACACGGATACCATCAGTATGGATTGTGTTGAAGTGTTCACACAATCGTTCTTTGTTGAAATAATCGACGTGGCCGAAGTTATTTTCCAATTGTTTGGCTAAATATCCTAAATAGGGAGTGGAATGGCCGACTTGTCTTTCGAATAGTAGGGCCAGACCTTCATGGATACACATTCCTCTAGAGTCGCTGACTGGTTGCCCGGGGGGCTGTTTTGGAAGTCGTGCTTCATACGATGCATGCCCTGTCTCATGCATGAGAGCTGAAATGCTCAAGAGTATGTCTTCTGGTTTGAGATAGCTGCAAACCCTTATGTCTCCTGTTACGCCGCCAGTGAAGGGATGTCGGCTCTCATCTAATCTTCCAGTGCTAAAATCAAACTCCATGTTTTCCATCAAAGCCTTGGCAAATTTTTTTTGCTGGCTTTTATTTACTCTTGGCCACATGTTTTGCTGTCTTGGAGAGCCTTTAGCGGTGGTGGCTAAGCTGAAGGTGAATGGTTCTATTTTACTGAAAACAGCCTCGACCGATTCAGTTCTCAGACCTGGTTGATGCTGTTCCAATAAGGCATCATACGGGCTGATCCCGAGTTTTTCTCCAAGGGAAAAGGCCATTTCCCGTGTCAGTTCTAGTAGTTCCTTAAAATTTCGCTCAAGAGACTGTTGATTTATTTCGTTGGCCTGAGCATGCCATGTTTCTTCGCATTTTACTGTTGCTCGGGTGAGCTTACCTGTTAGTTCCGGGGCGGTTGCGGTAGCTATGACATGCAAGCGATGGATTTCTCTGATATTAGCTTTTTGCCAATCATTTAAAATAGTGCTGTCAATGCGGTCCAGAAGTTCTGCCACTTCCTGGCTTGCGATTATTTCATGTTGTATAGTACTGAGTACTGACAGTTGTTCAGCCCTCAGTGAATGGCTGCCTCTTGGCATCATTGTCGCTTTGTCCCAATTTAAAATTGCATAGGCACCATACAGTGAGGTCCATTTAGCCATTAAGTCTGTTAGTTGCTGATAAAGGTTCATTCGTATACCTCAGGCCATTGGTAGAAATAGACTCTGTTCCAGTGGGATCCTACAATAAGTTCCCCTTGCTCTGTAACAAGAGGCGCTGAATGTGTACCTGTGGGGGCAGTGATTTGCCAGCGGAAATTTCCACTTTGATGATCATAGCAATGTATGGCTTCATCGATATGTGCGGGGTTATCGGTGGTACCGACAAATATGGGATCACCATTAGGTAACGTAGAAAAGGGAGTATATACAAAGCGTGTTCCTACTTTGGATTTCCATATGACATCAGCACTCTGTAAATTTATCCCATAAATATAGCGATCATCACTTCCTATAGTTGCGATATGATCATACCCAATCGATGGGCATGATACTACAAAGCCACCGGTTTCATGGATAGCACGTATGGTTCCTGTTCTTGAGTTGAAAATAACTACTTGACCGTTTTCTTCAGTCCCTATAATACCTGTTTCAATACCATAATCTAGCGCTGCGCTGCCTTCAAAACGCCCTTCATTTTCAATTTTCCATATTGTATTTCCAGCCTTATCTATACAAACCAATGTTTTGTTTGTTCCAAAGATAATGTTGCCTTCGGCTGTAAGGGCGGGGGAACTATATATATCGTCTATTACATCTTCTTCAAACGTGCGCTTCCAGACGAGTTTTCCACTGTTTATATTCAATGCATACATACTGTGATCGTAGCTGCCAGCGTAAACTAGTCCATTTTTTTCATCCAATGTTGGAGTGGAATGGAATGCATCATTAGCCTTAAATTGCCACAGGCAGCGCCCATTTGAAGAAACCATTCTAAGCATTGCGTCTTCCCCACCAATTATAAGGTCACCGTTAATTGTTACGGCAGGAGAACTATAGATCGGCCCTGTTGTTTGTAGCCGCCAATTTTGCTTTAGCGTTTTGGTATCGTAGCAATATATATATCCGTTGTAGCAACTGATAACTACACGGTTGTTGCCAATATTAGCAGGAATGCTCCAGATTCGTTCGTTGAATTCCAGTTCTCCATAAAGTACTGGGGGTTTAGTGTAATCCTGCCGCATAGATGTCCATTTTTTTTTGAAGCTTCTGAGAGATTGTTTGTTTTTATACCAAGTGGTGTTTAAATGTGAGTTGAACGTGGCAAGTGAGTGCTTTGTTTTTAGTGTCATTGTTCTTCCTCGATTGTGAATACAACTCGGGATGTAATAGTTCACAGGGATTCCGACTTTGGTGAATAAATATTAAAAATAATTGATGTATAAGTGTCTGGCCATTATCTCAGGTCGATCACGTTGACGAATAGTTGAGGGAACTGAGTGCAACATGGCTTTTAATTCGCTCTATAGATCAATTACGCTCCGAATACCGATTCAAAAGGTAATTCTGCCGGTCACGTAGCAGGAGTGTGAATTTGATGAGTTCTTCCATGATATCCACAAGCCGGTTGTAGTAAGAGGAGGGCTTCATGCGGCCAATATCGTCAAACTCCAAAAAGGCTTCAGGCACCGATAACTGATTGGGTATTATGAACATACGCATACATCTCCCTACAGTTCGTAGCTGGTTCACTACGTTGAATGATTGAGAGCCTCCATTCACCTGAAGTAAGGCTAATGTCTTACCTTGCGTAGGGCATCGTTCTCCTATCTCTAGGGGAACCCAGTCAAGTTGAGACTTGAATACTGCACTTATCGAGCCGTGGTATTCTGGAGAACACCACACCTGCCCTTCCGACCATTGCATCAGTTCATAAAGTTCTGCTACTTTTTCGTGGGTATCAGAAGTTGTATCCGGTAAGGGTAAATTGGATGGATCAAAGATCTTAATTTCAGCACCGATTTGTTCAAGTAGAAGAGCAGATTCTTGAACCAGCAATCGGCTAAAAGAAAGCTTGCGATTCGAGCCGTACAGAAGCAGGATCCGTGGCTTATGTGAAGAAAAATTCTGTACTTCCAACTTCTCTATAGAAGGAATATCTAAAAATTTGTGAATAACATTTGGTAAAGTATCGATCATATAGCTCTCCAAAGATCAAACAGTAGAATATCCTGAAATTTTTGGTATCTCTCGTGTTCATAATGAGAGTTGTTCAAAAGCCTCTAAGTTGAGTCCGCTAATGTTGTTGTGCTTGGCGGGTTCAGTTATAAATTCCTACTAAGCGTTGAGGAAATTGATATTTAACTACCTTCAAGTTAGACATAGGTAAAGCTCCTTTTTCATAAAAAAATACAGCTACCAAGGCTAAGTTGCCGATAACATAATGAAGGATGGCTAACTAACTTGGATCTTGGATAAGAAATTAAATGCTTATTCTGTGCTCCGGGTTTGTCACTAAAAAATCACGGACCTAAGAAGAGCAAATATGAGTAAGTTAATAGAACTCTTCTATAATGTCGATGATATTTGTCTCATATTTATCACTATATCACCAATTTGGATTTGGACCTTAAAAGCTTTTTTCAGGGAGAGTCAGTTTTCCAAGATTCAAAAAAATATGCTGATTGGCAGTAATTGCAATGCTCTCAGTATGTGTCTATTGAGGTTAATACATGATGGAAGTAAATTACGAGATTGAATTGTAATGCTGTTGGTTATTCAGAATCAGGAAAATATAAGATAATATTATTTTGGTGTTTTTTAACTTGGATATTTATAATTAACTGTATTGAATATATGATTGGGTTTTGATAAATTATCGGGGGTGATATATTTTAAGGAAATACAATCAGCTAGATAAACAAATAACTAGACAGAGGTAAAAAGATAAGTACGATGTAAGGTGTTCTATAAATGTACTTTTTGGGTTGTGGATTGATCTTTTCAAGATAAATTTATTTATAAACAGATGGTTATGAAAAATAAATTAATGTGTTTTATTTTTAATATTTATTTTTATTTAAAAATAAAATCATTATGTGAATTAATCGACTTGACATAAAAATAACTGAATGACTATATTTTATTTTACTCTTTTCCCAAGAGTCATGAAATTATAAGTAAGATGTGATGTTTAGAATAAATCAGACAATGTTCTGTTTCTGACTATTCTGTTCGTTATCGGAATAGTATGCTAGAAACAACATGCTAATTTAATGGAGGATATTAATATGATTAATTTTACGAGTGTTGAATTGCGTATCGAACCAGCAATGTTCTGTTTCTAAGTTGTTTAGAATATTGTAGCAGAGGGTCATAATGGGCGAACGTTTAAAACGTTCGCCTACCTTTTACGAAACTATCAAATAGCGAAGTGTTCGGAGAAAAATATGAGTGCAGAATCTCAGTCTTTAATCGAGGCAACGCTGTATTATAATAGAACAGGTGTAATGGAAAGTATCTGGTCTAAGGCGACCTGCCTAGCACTGACTTATCATAATTTTGATATGAATGGATATGTCATCACTCAAGCCTTAGAGCCTTCATTTCTCAAGGAGGTTTCTGATACGGTTAATATTCCCTATATGATGGTCGAAAATTTCACATACCCATGTAAAAGTCCTGGTGATGCCTTACAGTGGTTACTTTCTATGAAACCTTACTTGCCAGATATACAAAAACTTAACTTGGCTAGAGCGTTGATTACCACTGCACGATATCGCCTGGCCCAAGAGATATTGGCTGAGATTAATAGTCAAAAATTTCACCCTGAACAACAAATGACTTATCTGATAACGCGATTCATTGCAGACAATCGATTGGGAATACATGCTAATCATACCTATTTATTCGAAAATATAAGGACTATTATTGAAACTGAAAAAATTTCCGAAGAAAACATACTTGAAGTAGCCTCGTTGGCAATTGTCTGGTATTTGAAGACCAAAGCGATAGATCCTGTTACCTATGAATGGTTTGAAGCATGCGGAAAATGTGTTGTTGAGCGCATAATTAAGCGTGAAACATTTAAAGCAAAGCTAGCGCTTTCATCTTTTTATCGTGCTTATGCTATGGTTCCAGCAGCCACTGGTGATTCATCTGCAACTTGTGCACTTATGTTGAAGGCACAGCACTTTGCTGAAAGTCTTGAGCCCCAGAATGATCTAGAGGAAGCGTTGGCTGCTACTGCGAAAAAGACTGTTCTAGAATCTTCTATTAAGGAAATGCTCTACGTTAATCAGGATTTCGATGCAGCTGAACAATATGGCTTAGAACTCATATCGTTGGACCCACATTGGTCGATCAATTATCAAGAACTTGCCGAAGTCTACATCAAAAAAAGTGAATATGAAAAGGCTCTTAAACAGTATAAGAATGCCAAACACGTTGGGTTACCTAGAGCTACCTTAACTGAGTACATGATTGGTGTATGTCATGCCTATCTTGGCGATTCGGTTGCAGCAGTCGATGCTTTTAAGAGAGTTTTACAAGCTGATGTGACAAACATATCAGCTGGTTTGTCTGGCTACAAGGTCGCTTCTAAGAATGATCTCTCGTCTAAAGAATATTTTCGTGATTTTCTTGAGCGTTGGGATGCGCAAGGTCTTCTTACCAAAGAGCATAAGGAGATGATGGCATGAATTCCGTAGCACAACATATCAACCTTATCAAGGTGACACGATTCGACCATATACAAATGGAGGTATCTAATCTTGAAGAAAGTATTCGCTTCTATGAGGATGTGTTTGGGTTCCAGAAGAAGGAAGCTGGCCTGAGGAGGATGGTTCGTTGGGTAATAATGGGTAACGAAAGCAAATTGTATTTGTGTATGCATGAATATGCAGGTCGAGCAGGTATCGAAAATACGGGGCTGGAGATTACTCATGTGGGATTTATCGTAGAAGATTTCTCTTCAGTTGTGCAGAAATTGAAAGAGCATGGTGTAATGCTACCTGATGGGGAGATGATTCAATACCATTCTTCTCGATCTGTCTATTTTCTCGACCCCAATGGTTACAAGATAGAAATCTCTGAATTCGATGGAGGCGGTATTGATAGCTAACTGTGGGGCAACTGCTAGATAGATAGCCGGAGAATATGGACGACAACGAAGAATGGTTCCGTTGCGTGAAAGTGTGCCATCAAGTTCGATTTTCTCAAGGTTTTCATAAAATTGGTAAAGGCTATGATTGTAATATTGGATCTTGAAAGAGGAAACTATGCTGGGTGAAGACAGAGTTAGCGTAAAACCTATGGGTTGGAAAGTGGGCGATAGCATACATGCTCGATGTGTGATTCTACTAGATCCAGCCCATACTGACAAATTGCTGGCAGAGCTCTCGGGTATGTCAGTTAGATCGCTTAAAGGGCTGACCACTCAAGAGAATGTGGATAATGAAGTTGATGCGTTAATGGAGAGTGTGTATGAGCGTGTTAAAAGTGGAGATGGGCTTGTTATCTTGAAGGGAATCTCTGTTGCAGGCTTAGATGAGAATGAGTTGGGAGATTGTTTCTTACAGCTCTGTAGCCGAATGGGTAAGCCTGTTTCTCAGAGTGTAATGGGAGATATCATTGGCCGGGTCGAAGATATGACGCATATGGATCCTGATGCTAGGGGATATAGAAATCGTGAAGAGTTGGTCATGCATACGGATCAGCCAGATATGGTTTGTATGTTATGTGTCAGGAAAGCGAAGCAAGGAGGCCATAGCAAATTTGCGAGTGCGTTGGCTCTTCATGAAGCTATCCAAAAAAATCGGCCAGATCTGTTGCCAGCATTATATACCGGTTATCCTTACCATCGGTTAAACGAACATCCTCCAGGAGAGAATGAAATAACCGAATATAACGTACCAGTATTTTCTGAATGTAACGGTGATATTAGCATACGATACCTGAGATTTAACATGTTTGCCGCCGCGTTTGCTCGTGGTGAAAAAGTCCCCGCTAAGCTACGAGAGGCTGTTGATTATCTTGATGAATTGGCAACATCTCCCGTTTTTTGCTGGACTACACTTCTTGAAGAAGGTGACATGGTTTTCTTCAATAATTATTTATGTCTGCACTCACGCACAGCATTCGAAGATAATGATGATCCTAAGAAGAAACGGCTAATGTATAGAGTCTGGCTTGAATGTGAAAATTTTCGCTCTATACGTCCTGAACTTGCCGTTCATCCTGAAGGTGGTGGTGGGCGGGGAGGGGTAGCCCCTCAGGCTGGTAAGCGACCTGTCTTCGATTATGATTTCGACTTAGACTTAGACTGACAAAATATACTCATGAAATATAGAACTCTTGGATATAGTGGAGCCTACGTATCACCTATTTGTCTCGGTACCCAACAGTTTGGTAGATGGGTAGATGAGAGAGGTGCGCACGAAATACTTAACGCATTCACCGAGCAAGGAGGTAATTTCCTTGATTCTGCTGATTGCTATCCTATTTATTTGCCAAATGGTAGTGAAGGAGGGCAGGTATCAGAAATAATTATCGGTCGCTGGTTGAAGTTATATGCTAAACGTGATGACCTCATTATTGCGACTAAATTTTCAGCGCCTATGGGGGAGGGACCTAACAATGAGGGACTTTCGAGGAAACATATTGTCAAAGCGGTTGAACAGTCTTTAAAGCGCCTTGGAACGGATTACATTGATCTTTACCAAGCTCATGATGACTATCCCAACGTACCTATGGATGAGACTCACAGGGCTTTAGATAACCTGGTAGCGCGAGGTCTTGTACGTTATATAGGGTGTTCAAATTTTCCAGCTTGGAGGCTTATGAAGTCACTAGGGTTATGTGCTAAGCATAACTACGTTTCGTATGTAACGGTGCAGGGAAAATATAACCTGTTGGATAGAACTGAGTACGAGTGTGAAATGATGGATTTATGTCAAGAAGAGAAGATTGGAATGTTACCGTATGTTCCTCTCGCTAAAGGTTTTCTTACTGGAAAATATCATCGAGGCGTACCGAACACCCAGTCCCTGAGGGCTGATGATGTGATCAAACTCTATAATAACAACAGGGGCTGGAAAGTTCTTCAATTGGTTAGGAGTATAGCCGATAGGAATGCAGTGAGTTGCACTCAAGTGGCTCTGGCATGGCTACTACAAAGGCCCGCTGTTATATCGCCTGTGGTGGGTGTTAACGGTGTTGAACAATTGAAGGAAGTCTTTGGAGCGATTGATGTTTTCTTGCCTATTGAAGATATGGCTGAATTGAACAGGTGCTAGGAGCTGTCAACGGAGTTGTATACTATGATTGCGTTAATAGATCATTGTTATGGTATCCTCCCAGCCGGGAATAGGAAACGGGCTATTGCTCGGTTAGAGAAAGCGGGATTCTTGATTAGCCAAAGTTCTCTCCGGCACAAAGGAGGCAAGGATAGTATTTTTATTCATTTCACAGGTTCGTATCTCGAATTGATAGAGGTGGTGGATTCACGAGAGTTCGAAACTTGTTGCACTGAAGCAGAACAACGAGCTTCCCGATTTGGTTACCCTTATGCACTTGTGGCTGCTACTGCGGAGGTACAGTCTTGTGCAGAGATTTTGAAAAACTTACTCCTGAATGCTTCGAATGTTCGGTATATTGTTCCTCAGTTGGAAGGGTGGGTGGAGCCAGCTTGGGCTATCTTGGATGTTCCTGACACAGAGACTCCAGGTTGTACTCTACAGATAATCCAATACTTGCTTCGTCAGAAGGCATGGGCTGAAGCGACCTGTGGTTCCAATGGAATTTATGGGATTGGTGGGTTTTATTTTTGCACTAATACTCCAGTTGAAGATGCAAAATGTTGGTATCGGCTTCTTTTTTCTATGGATAGTTGCAGTGAGCAAAATAAACAAACGGTGTTGATTGGACGGCAGCAACTATATTGGCTTAGTCCTGCTGAGTTCCAATTGTATTTCGGTATTGAACTTGATCTTGATGAAAGTGGAGGAGCCCGGTTGGGGGCGGTGAAACTTCTTACGTCTGACGTCAGAGTATCTTTAAAATCCCTACAAAATGCAGGTTTTATTGTAGAAAGTGATGAACTCCGTAGCTTCCGTACACGTTTCGATATCGATTTAGGATATGCCTTTCATGTGGAGCAGGGGGCAGGAGTTTCTGATTATGCCTCCGATATTAACAGGCGGTTACTGGCCTGCAATCCAATCAAATCAGATAGTAGAGGGCTTGATGAGAGAATTTGATGTTAATGTATTCGATGCTCATATTCATACTGAATTTGACGGCAAGCCGGATCATTTCAGTGGTGTGGAATGTTCACTGGCTTCTTATAAAGAATCCATAGCTGGCATACGCTTCGTTGGTTCCCTTTCGGATTCTGCATCACCATCTAAGGAGCATGGTGATCTAAGCCAATTAGGGATTTACCATTGTGCTGTTGTGCGAAGTCTAGATTATGACTTTAATTCAATCAGTCAGAGTCTTGCATCAGGGGAAAAATTGGCGATAAAAATTAATGTTGGTTTTATACATCGGTATGCATCTGATGATATCTTCCAGCCTCTCTATTCTCTTGCATCAATGCTGAAAATTCCCGTTATGTTTCATAGTGGTGATCCTGGTTGGCCTCACGCTAAAATTAAATATGCAGATCCGGTTTCTTTAGACGAGGTGGCTGTCGATTATCCTGATGTCAACTTTGTGTTGGTTCATGCTGGAAACCCATGGTTTCGTAGCGCTGCTGCTGTTGCCTCGAAAAACTCTAATGTTTTCTTGGAGGGATCGTCTCTCATTGATGGGGATCTCAGAGCTTATTCGGATGAACGTTCAGACAGACTTATCTCAAAGCCTCTGTCTTGGATACTTGATTATCTTGGCACCTCTCGAAAATTAATTTTTGGTTCCGGTTGGCCGATGGTGCATTTAGGCTCTTATATTGATGTATTCCGTAAGGGGCTGCCTGAAGAAACTTGGGAAGATGTTTTTTGTAACAACGCACTCGGACTCTATGGACTAAGGATAGCACAAGAGGAAAGTGGGCGATTAGTACGGGTAGTCAAAAATTAGTCTAAGAATTTAGTTAGCGGATTTCTATGAGCATTATTCAAGTAAGAAATTTGAGTAAGTCTTACAGTATTTACACTAAAGCACCCGGTTTGTTGGGCAGTTTAAAATCATTCATTAAAAGAGATTATGCAGTCGTACAAGCGGTCAAGGCGATCAATTTCTCCATCGAAGAGGGAGAAATTGTGGGTTTTCTCGGGGCGAATGGGGCGGGGAAAACTACCACCATGAAGATGTTGGCTGGCATCATTCAACCCTCTTTAGGTGATGTCAGTGTTTTGGGGTATACCCCTTATGAACGAAAGAACGAATATCTAAAGTCAATATCATTTGTGGCTGGGCAGAAACAGCAACTCGCTTGGGATCTTACGCCTAATGATTCCTTCATACTTAATAAGGTTATCTATGATCTCGAAGATAATGAATTTTCCAGATGCCGTGACGAATTGGTTGAATTGCTTTCTATTGGTTCAGTGATTAACAGGCCGGTTCGTAATTTGTCTCTTGGTGAGCGTATGAAATGCGAATTAGCTTTGTCATTGCTACATAAACCAAAGGTTTTGTTTCTAGATGAACCTACGATTGGGTTAGATGCTAATATGCAGCGCGTCGTCCGTGAGTTCATCTTGCATTATAATCAGACGCACAAAGCAACAATTCTCCTAACTTCCCACTATATGGCGGATGTAGAAGCTCTTGCACGACGTGTCATTATTATCAATTCGGGAGAGATCATCTACGATGGGCAACTTTCGCATTTAATTGCAAAACGTTCTCCCAAAAAGATTATAAAGGCTAGTCTTTCAGGTCCAATCAATCCAGAGCTGAGTTCGTTACCTGGATTGCTATTCTATGATGGTCACGATATTGAACTGATGGTAGAGCGTGACGCATTATCTTCTGCAATAACAAGATTGATGTCCGAACGAGTCGTGCTTGATATCTCGATCCATGATGAACCGATAGATCGTGTTCTGGAAGGGTATTTATCTTCAAAAGGTGAGCTTAATGTGCAAATCCTTTAAGCGGGCTCTACAGTTATGGAAGGTGCTCATTGGCCAATCTTTCTCCCAGGCTATTGCGTATCGAGCGCAGTCGATGGTTTGGATGATAGGTGGTGTGATGCCTATCGCTGTGATGTTGGTTTGGCTTAGTCTGGCAGATGGAGGGGCTATTGGCGGTTATACACCCAGCGATTTCGCGGTTTATTTCCTTTCTATTTACTTGGTACGTCAATTAACGTCCATTTGGGTAATGCAGCGTTTGGATCGTGATATCCGCCGCGGGGAGCTTTCTATGCTATTGTTGCGCCCGGTGTCTCCCCTCTATTGTTATATTGCGGATCACGTGGGACAAATGATTGTTCGGGGGCCGATTATATTAGTGGTTTTTATTTCTGGTATCGTTTTAAGTGGTAACTTGCAACGCTTGGATATCTGGAACTTTTTGGCTTTTTTGCCCTCACTCATGCTTGCTTGGATTATCATTTTTCATCTTTATTATTGTCTAGGTTTGTTGGCTTTTTGGATTAATAACACAATGGCGTTTGACCCATTGCTTTGGGCGCTTTATACGATACTTGGGGGATCGCTCATTCCTCTTGATTTATATCCGCCTGGTATCGCTGGATTATTAAAAGTTTTGCCTTTTGCATCGGCAATGGATTCTCCAGTGAAAATAATATTAGGAAAACTAGATCATGGTGAATTATTAATAGGTTTCTTGATACAGTTATTCTGGGTTATCGCGCTCATGTTAATTCGTGCTTTGCTATGGTCGATGGGATTGAAAAAATATACGGCTTCAGGAGCCTAATTAAATGCGGTACTGTTTACTATTGTTGGTATTGATAAGGAATTCTTTCGTCTTGGAACTTGAATTTCGACTCAATGCCTTGGTTAACTTGATCAATTCCTCTCTCGCTTGCCTGCTGGCGTTACTTGTTCTGACGGGGTTTTTCGGTCAAGTATCCCAAGTAGGGGGGTGGAGTTTCAATCAAATGGTTGCCTTACTTGGTGTGACTCTCATTGTGGAGTCACTAATCGATAGCTGGCTATTTCCAAGTATCCACTCCCTATCAGAATTCATCAGGAGAGGGGACCTGGATTTTATGCTTATTCGTCCCATTGACCATCAGTTTTTTATCACATTTCATCGTTTTAATGTGTGGGATGGTGCGAATTTTGTCGTTGGTTATATAGTTGTTCTGGTGGCTATGCATCAACAAGATGCTTTGATATTTTCAAATTTCATGCAGTTTAATCTGGCACTATTATTGGGCGCGTGTATTTTCTATTCTCTGTTTATGTGTTCGAATCTCATCGCTTTTTGGTTTACTAAAGTTTCTGACGTATGGATTATTTGCTACTCTCTTATGGATATGGGACGGTTTCCTGTCAGTGCTTATCCAGGTGCTATGCGGTTCGTTCTGAGTTTTATATTACCAATTGTTTTCGTAAGTAACGTACCTGCGCAAGCTGCCTTGGGCATGCTTAATTTCGGCACGTTGGCTATGGCTTTTATGTACGCATTAGGGGCGTTATTCTTCACCCGATACCTCTGGCTTAAAGCTCTATCAAGATATAGTAGCGCAAGTAGCTGATGATATGTATTTAAAGAAAATAGAGGGTAGTTTATTAGTCGAATCCGTCAAAATCGGTTATTCTGTTAGGTGATACGACAGATCATGGCGGTAAGGTTATTACCGTTATTGATGAATATGCTCACAATGGTGTTCCTATAGCAGGTCAAGAAGATTTGGTCGAGTGTCCTCAATGTCAAGGTGTATTTCCTATTATTCAGGGTGCTGGTTCTTTAAAATATAAAGGAAAACCTATTGCGCTTGAAGGAATGCAAACAGCCTGTGGAGCAAAATTAATTGCCAGTCAGAGTAAATTTACCCATGACTTTTGAAATCAATGGAGCTGACGTCCAATTGGGACGGGTTCCATGATAAACAAACGCCATAAGGTCTCTAAAATAGTGATGAATTGGTTTTTTCGGTCACATTAAGCACATTCAATACAGATGAATATTGAATATCAGAGTCTATAAATTAAAGATAGTTTCTGTTCACTTCACTTTATTGGCTATTATCACTGTATAACGTTTTTAATATTAAGCTGAAAATTTAAATCACTTTATGTGGGCCAAAACATTCATAGTGAATAAATTGTTCATCTATTCCCATATCCAATAACTGTTTCGCTACATATTGCATAAAGGGAACTGGACCACAGAAATAGAAGTGCATTCCTTCTGTTTTCAATGCCTCATTCAGAACTGCCAGATCCATAAAACCTTTGTGTTGATAATGAAGACCTTGTTGATCTTCATTCCTTGGTTCGCGGTACCAGATTGTGCTGTCAAAATTCGGCATTGCCTGCGCCATCGTTGCGACTTCATTGCTAAACGCGTGATGGCCGCCGTGTTCCGCCGCATGTAACCAGTTGATTTGGCTATTATGGTTTTGCTGGTGGAGGTGATGCAACATACTCATCATGGGTGTCAGGCCAACGCCCGCAGAAATCAAAGTAACCGGCGTTTCTGGTTTAATATCAAGGAAAAAATCACCGCGTGGAGCGGCCAGCCAGACGGTATCGCCTTCTTGCATTTTATCGTGCATATGGTTGGAAACGATTCCTTGTGGCTCACGTTTAATCGCAATCCGGTAGCTGGAACCGTTTGGGGCTGCCGTCAGTGAATACTGGCGAATTTCTCGGTTAGCAAAATTATCATCTTCCAGATAAATGCTCAGATACTGGCCAGGTTTGTAATCCATCACTTTCCCGCCATCCTGTGGTATAAATTCAAAGCTGCAAATTACCTCACTTTTTACCTCTTTCCGGCTGATACGGAATGGACGTAAGCCACGCCAGCCACCATCTGTTGATTCTCCGCTATGATAGATTTGCTCTTCACGATTGATAAAAACATCAGCGAGCACGCCATAAGCTTTTCCCCAGGCATCCAGAATTTCATTTCCCGGCTGGAACATTTCATCCAATGTTGCCAACAGATGAGTACCGACAATCTGATAATGCTTTGGTTGAATATTCAGGCTAGCGTGTTTATGCGCGATTTTTTCTACAGCCGGTAATAGTACCTCTAAGTTATCAATATTGGCGGCGTAGGCGCAGATCGCGTTGAACAGGGCTTCACGCTGATCGCCATTAAGTTGATGGCTCATATTAAAAATATTTTTCAACTCAGGATTATGTTTAAACATCCGTTCATAGAAATGTGCTGTCAGTCGTGGACCAGTAGCAGAAAGTAATGGAATCGTTGATTTGACAGTGGCAATAGTTTGGCTATCCAGCATGTTGAAGCTCCTGAATTTCTTTCAAGTGGGTAATGAAATTTATAACATGTAATTAAAATGCAACTTATACTTTTTTGGGGGCCTTGTAAATATAGAATGTGGTCTTTATGGTAAAAAAATAGTCATAATGGATATTTGTACTAAGGAAGGGACTTCTTTGGGCCGTAAATTCTGACAAAGAGGAAAAATGGAGCGTAATTTTCATTACCCTACTTTGGAGCAGATACTTTGCTTGCAATCGATATGCAATCGTTTGCGTAAAATATTTTGTCAAGACTATCTCATTAGGTGAAAAGGGTTTACACTGTGTGCCATTCGGCCCCTTGGGGTGTTGTTTGAAGAGAAGTTAGCTGAGTCAGGAGAACCCAATGTTAAAGCGTGAAATGAATATTGCTAGTTATGATCCCGAACTATGGCAGGCGATGGAGCAAGAAGTTGTTCGTCAGGAAGAACATATCGAATTAATTGCCTCTGAAAACTATACCAGCCCAAGAGTTATGCAGGCACAGGGCTCTCAACTCACTAACAAATATGCCGAAGGTTATCCGGGTAAACGCTATTACGGTGGTTGTGAATATGTAGACGTTGTTGAACAATTAGCTATCGATCGTGCTAAGGCGCTGTTTGGTGCTGATTATGCCAATGTTCAACCACATTCTGGTTCTCAAGCGAATGCGGCAGTTTATATGGCTTTGTTGCAACCGGGCGATACGGTTCTGGGGATGAATTTGGCACATGGCGGTCATTTGACCCACGGCTCTCCGGTTAACTTCTCTGGTAAGTTATATAACGTTGTGCCTTACGGCATCGATGAAAGCGGTAAAATCGATTATGACGATATCGCGGCACAAGCTCAAAAACATCAGCCAAAGATGATTATCGGCGGTTTCTCGGCTTATTCCGGTGTGGTTGACTGGGCAAAAATGCGTGAAATTGCAGACAGCATTGGTGCTTATTTGTTCGTTGATATGGCACACGTTGCCGGCCTGATTGCCGCAGGAGTATATCCTAACCCAGTTCCTCATGCCCACATCGTGACTACCACGACGCACAAAACACTGGCGGGTCCACGTGGTGGTTTGATCTTGGCGAAAGGCGGCGACGAAGATCTGTATAAGAAGCTGAACTCTTCAGTGTTCCCTGGCTGTCAGGGTGGACCCCTGATGCATGTGATTGCAGGCAAAGCGGTGGCATTGAAAGAAGCAATGGAACCAGAGTTCAAAGCGTATCAACATCAGGTTGCTGATAACGCGAAAGCGATGGTTGAGGTGTTTTTGGCACGTGGTTACAAAGTAGTTTCTGGCGGTACAGAGAACCACCTGTTCCTGCTGGATCTGGTTGATAAAGACATCACTGGTAAAGATGCCGATGCTGCGTTGGGTCGAGCCAACATTACGGTAAACAAAAATAGCGTGCCTAATGATCCGAAGAGCCCATTTGTAACTTCTGGTGTGCGTATTGGTACGCCTGCGATTACCCGCCGTGGCTTTAAACAAGCAGAAGCGCGTGAATTGGCTGGCTGGATGTGTGATGTATTGGACAACATCAATGATGAAGAGACTATTGAAACAACTAAGCAGAAAGTTCTGGCTATTTGCGCAAGATATCCGGTTTACGCATAAATTAAAATTTCAATAAGTCATTACAAAACCTGCTCCGGCTAACATTGTTTGCTTAAGTGGGATATTGAGGAGTGATGCGTGGATTTTCCCCCGGGAATATCTACTTCAAGATAACTCTCAGTATCTTAATTTCTTGAGCTAATCAAGTTAGGTAAGGGCGGGTTTTTTGCATTTTTTACCAGGGAGGACTAATGGTTATTCGATCGACGCGCTGGCTGGCGTTAGATTACTTCACATATTTCTTTTCTTACGGGATATTTTTACCTTTCTGGGCAACTTGGCTACAGGGTGAAGGTATAGAGCACGATATGATAGGGGTTCTATTGGGTGCAGGTTTGATTTCCCGTTTCTTGGGCAGTTTATTAATCGCACCTACAGTTAAAGATCCCGCAAAACTTATTTTTGCGCTACGTATATCAGCATTGATAACCTTTATTTTCATCGTTGGCTTTACATTAGGAAATCATTGGGCGTGGCTCCTGTTCGTCATGGTTGGCTTCAATCTATTTTTTTCGCCGATGATGCCATTGAGTGATGCGCTGGCGGGAACATGGCAAAAACAATTTCCTTTTGATTACGGCAAGATACGGGGTTGGGGTTCAATTGCCTTTATTATCAGCTCAGCATTAACCGGGGAATTGATCTCTGTCTGGGGACATCGTGCCATCCTCATCACGATATTGTTTAGCGTCTTCTCTACGTTGTTGGTGACATTACTTAGGCCGTCTATCATGCCTGTTGGTGAAGTCAAATCCGCCAAAGTGGATGTTGTGTCATTTAAGCAGTTGTTGTCTGAAAAACCGGTATGTCGGTTCCTGTTATGTGTCGCTTTATTGCAGGCGGCTCATGCGGGATATTACAGCTTCAGTGCGATTTACTGGAAAAATGCAGGCTATTCTGCCTCGGTAGTCGGTTATCTCTGGTCATTGGGCGTAGTGGCTGAAGTTATTATTTTTACTTTGAGTAATAAATTATTTCGGCGTTGGAATGCTCGTAATCTTTTGCTGCTTTCTGGCATATGTGGCGTTGTTCGCTGGGGATTGATGGGAACATTCACCTCATTACCAGTGTTGATTATCGTTCAAATTTTGCATTGTGGTACGTTCACTGTCTGCCATTTGGCAGCGATGCGTTTTATCGGTGCAAGAAGAGAAGGGGAAATTGTGCGTTTACAGGCGGCTTATTCCGCGTTGGCAATGGGGGGAGGTATTGCTGTCATGACGGTAATTGCTGGATTTATGTATGATTATCTGCACAGTGGCATTTTCTGGATGATGGCTTTGGTTGCTTTTCCTGCTATTTTCGTACGACCACAGGTTAAAGCTCATAATTATTAACAATATACATTTAGTTTCTTACAATATTTTTGTAAGAAACTAAATGCCTCAATAAGATTTTTATGAGATATCATGTTGAATAAATTAACAATAAAAGATATCGCGCGCTTGGCTAATGTCAGTAAATCAACCGTCTCGCGAGTATTAAACAATGAGAATAGTGTAAGCCCACAAGCACGTGAAAGAGTTGAAACGATTATCCAACAAAATAATTTTATTCCATCTAAATCAGCAAGAGCGATGCGAATAAAGAGTGACAAAATCATTGCCTTAGTTGTGTCGCGTCTGGGATCTTTTTCAGAGAATTTATCGATAAGTACTATGTTACCCCTGTTTTACCAGCATGGTTACGACCCCATTATTATGGAAAGTAATTTTGATCCACAGCTTTTACAGGAACATCTACGTCAGTTGGCATTACGTCATGCAGATGGCATTATTTTGTTCGGTTTTACCGGATTGTCAGAAGAGTCCCTCTTCCCTTGGCGTGACAAAATGGTGGTATTTGCCCGTGAATATACAGGTTTTTCTTCTGTATGTTATGACGATATTGGTGCTGTTCGTTTATTGATGAATGAATTCTATCAGCGGGGGCACAGAGATATTAGTTTTCTTGGCGTAGATGATTGTGATACCACGACAGGTTTTCTTCGCCATCAATCTTATCTAACTTGTTGTGAACAGCAAGATTTGCTTCCGCTTGCTGTTCAATGTGATTTAAGCTATCAGAGTGGGTTTCAGCATGTTAATAAGGTATTGAGAGAGAAAACGACAGCTTTAATCTGTGCAACCGATAGTTTGGCATTAGGTGCATATAAATATTTGCAGCAAAATAATCGGGAAGATATACAAATAGGTAGCATTGGTAATACACCTTTATTGAATTTTTTATACCCTAACACGCTTTCTATTGATTTGGGTTATGGTGAGGCGGGTAAATATGCGGTTGGTCAATTAATTGCTCAAATAAATCGTCAATACCCAAAACAACAAGTAATCATTCCGAGTAAGTTGGCTTAAAAATAAGAAATATTTCCGTCTCAATGTGATCTTCAACCCACTTTTGGGAACGTTCCCATGACAAGCATAACCAAATGATATTAGGATAAAATTAGTTTACTAAGCATGCTAATTAGTAATTGATACTAACTTATGATGACTGGCTATTATGAAAAACAAAATAAATTCTAAAGATATAGAAAAACTAATTACATTAATCGGTGGTTGTGAAAATATAGCCAGTGTAACTCATTGTATTACCCGATTGAGGTTTATATTAGTTGAACCAGTTAAAGCCAAGCCGGATGAGATAAAGAATTTGCCGATGGTTAAAGGCTGTTTTACCAATGCAGGGCAATTCCAGGTAGTGATAGGCACGAATGTTGGTGATTATTATCAGGTTTTAAATCGTTATCTTGGTCAATCTGAATTGAATAAAAAAGATAAACAGCAGGTTGAGAAGAAAAACATGAAATGGCAAGAGCGCTTCATTTCTAAGTTTGCGGAAATATTTTTTCCTCTCTTACCAGCATTAATTAGCGGTGGGCTTATTCTAGGTTTCCGTAACATTATTGGTGATATTCCTTTTAGTGAAGGCAAAACTTTAGCTCAAATATATCCTATTTGGAAAACGATATATGATTTTTTATGGCTGCTAGGAGAGGCAATATTCTTCTATCTGCCAGTGGGTATTTGTTGGTCGGCGGTTAGGATGATGGGTGGAACACCGATATTAGGCATTATATTGGGAATAACACTGGTCTCGCCGCAATTAATGAACTCTTATTATTTAGGGCAACAAATCCCTGATATATGGAATTTCGGCCTGTTCACGATTGGAAAAGTGGGTTATCAGGCGCAGGTTATTCCGTCACTTTTGGCGGGTATTACTTTGGGGTGGATTGAAGTTCAGTTAAAACGGGTGGTTCCTAGTTATCTCTATTTGGTGATTGTTCCAGTAGTCTCGTTAATATTGGCAACCTTTTTAGCACATAGTCTTATTGGGCCATTTGGTCGGTTACTTGGTGATGGGGTAGCTTGGGTTGTTAAGGCGTTGATGACCGGAAGTTTTGCTCCTATTGGTGCAGCTTTATTTGGATTCTTTTACGCGCCGTTGGTGATTACCGGTATACATCAGACCACATTAGCTATAGATATGCAGATGGTTCAAAGTATAGGTGGAACACCGATCTGGCCTATTATTGCATTATCCAATATTGCTCAGGGATCGGCGGTTGTTGGTATTATTTTAGTCAGTAAGAAGCATAATGAACGTGAATTATCCGTACCTGCGGCTATCTCCGCCTATTTGGGCGTTACTGAGCCGGCAATGTACGGTATTAACATTAAATATCGATTTCCTATGTTCTGTGCCATGATTGGTTCCGGTTTAGCTGGGTTGATTTGTGGGTTGAGTGGTGTATTGGCAAACGGTATTGGCGTGGGTGGGCTGCCAGGTATTCTTTCGATCAAGCCGCAATTTTGGCTAATTTACGCATTAGCTATGCTTGTCGCCATCATTGTTCCGTTGATTCTCACGACCGTTGTTTATCGAAAGAAGAATATGACCGGTATGTTAGCTGTTGAATAATGCTGTTAAATCTTCACAAGTAACAGATATAAAAATAACCATTTGGTTATTCAATTCAGGAAATATATTAATAAGGTGTTTTTGATGGACAAAATCATTCCGTGGTGGTTACAAGGCGTCATCTATCAGATATATCCTAAGAGTTTCCAGGATACTACGGGTAGCGGAACAGGCGATCTTAATGGCATTACTTACCGGCTTGATTATTTGAAGAAACTGGGCGTAGATGCTATTTGGGTGACGCCTTTTTACCTCTCACCACAGGTAGATAACGGTTATGATGTCGCTGATTATTATGCGATTGATCCGGCTTACGGCTCAATGGATGATTTTAAGCGTTTGGTTGATGAGGCACATCAACGTGATATCCGTGTCATCGTGGATATTGTTTTCAACCATACCTCGACTCAACATCCTTGGTTTAAACAAGCGCAAGATATTGATAGCCCTTATCGGCAATATTACATTTGGCGGGATGGGGTACCTGGAATCCCGCCTAATAATTGGTTGTCAAAATTTGGTGGTAATGCTTGGGCGTGGCATGAAGCAAGCAAGCAGTATTATTTGCACCTGTTTGCTGTTGAGCAGGCTGATCTAAACTGGGAACATGAACCCGTACGGGCTGAACTGAAAAAGATTTGCGAATTCTGGGCTGGCCTTGGTGTTGATGGTTTCCGTCTGGATGTCATTAACTTGGTTTCTAAGCAGCAAGATTTCCCTGAATCAACTCAGGGGGATGGGCGTCAGTTCTACACTGATGGCCCGCGTATTCATGAATTTCTGCAAGAAATGAACAGAGAGGTATTCCAGCCTACCGGAGTGATGACCGTCGGGGAAATGTCCTCTACTTCACTGGAACATTGTCATCGCTATTCTTCATTAGATGGTGAAGAGTTGTCGATGGTTTTTGCTTTTCATCACTTAAAAGTCGATTATCCTAATGGTGAAAAATGGGTTGCAGCGCCACCCGATTTTGTTGAATTGAAGAAAATTTTTGCCAAGTGGCAGCAAGGCATGTACGAACGGGCATGGAATGCGCTGTTCTGGTGTAATCACGATCAACCCCGTATTGTTTCACGCTTTGGCGGTGAAGGTGTTTGGCGGGTGCCGTCCGCTAAAATGTTAGCAATGGTACTGCATGGTATGCAGGGAACCCCTTATATCTATCAAGGGGAAGAGCTGGGAATGACTAACCCTCACTTCTCTCATATTGAAGAGTACCGGGATATAGAAAGTTTAAATATTTATCAAGAGAAGATTGAGCAGGGCAATGATAAACAACAAATCTTATCAGTCTTAGCGAAGAAATCTCGTGATAATGGGCGAACGCCAATGCAGTGGGATACGACTGCTAATGCAGGGTTTACTCAAGGGGAGCCGTGGATAGCGCTGAATAGTGATTACCAGGATGTGAATGCTGAAAACGCTATGCAGGATGATGATTCAGTTTTTCATTGTTATGCCCGTTTAATCAAGTTGCGTAAGGAATATCCTGTATTGACTTATGGCAGCTATGAAGACTTATTACCATCTCATCCTTCTCTTTGGTGCTATGTGCGTCGTTGGGAAAATCAGACGTTGTTGGTTATTGCTAATCTCAGTGTTGAAGTGCAGGAATGGTCGCTGGACGCTTCTTTATCCGATTGTTCATGGGTTAAATTGATGGGGAACTATCCTGAAAACCATTTACCTGCAAAAGATATGCAGCTACAGCCTTATGAAGCTGTTTACTGGTTAGCGGGGTAACAATGGTTTTTGTTGCTAAATGATATTGCAGGAGCGGGGTAGACCGCATTTTTGCAGTCTACCTGATTACCGTCTTGCAATTCTTATTTGAAATTAACTGGAATTAACGTTTCAATGCTTCTGATAATTCGTTACGCATTTCAGCCAGAATATCTTTAACAACGCGTGGATTACCTGCAACAATGTTGCCGGAATGAATATAATTATGACCGCCAACGAAATCAGTTACGATACCGCCAGATTCACGAACTAACAGTTCGCCACCCATAAAATCCCACGGTTTTAGGCCAATTTCAAAGTAACCATCCACCCGACCAGCCGCAACATAAGCCAAATCCAGTGCAGCGGAGCCTGTACGACGGAAGTCAGCACAACGAACAAATAATTTACCCAAAGTATTAATAAAAACAGTGGAATGATGTTTTGCTTTGAATGGGAAACCTGTTGCCAGAATAGTGCCATCCAGATCACGGGCATTGGTACCACGCAGACGGTAGCCATTCAACTGCGCCCCTTGACCACGGGTTGAGGTGAAAAGCTCATTGCGCATTGGGTCATAAACAACCGCAACTTCAGTACGGCCTTTAATGCGTACTGCAATAGAAACGGCGAAGTGAGGGAGGCGTTTGATAAAGTTAGTCGTGCCATCCAGTGGATCGATTACCCATTGAATATCAGCATCTTCGCCTAGCAGCTCGCCACTCTCTTCAGTAATAATCGAGTGTTTGGGATAAGATTTGCGAATAATGTCGATAATGAGCGCTTCTGCGGCTTTGTCAACGTTGGTAACAAAGTCGTTACTGCCTTTTTGGCTAGCTTCAACCGCATCGGGAGTTTCATAATTTTTGGCAATTAAGTTGCCGGCTTTACGCGCTGCGCGTATAGCGATAGTCAGCATCGGATGCATGGGATATCTTCCACCAGGATGTTAAAGAACGGGTAATTAATCGGCGCGTAGTATAGCAGTAATTCGGAAAAATGACTAATGCTGTGTTAAGATATTTGACTCTTATAATTATCCAGACTATTCAGAAGTTGTCATGTTAGAAAATATCCGCATTATCCTGGTTGAAACTTCCCACACTGGAAATATGGGGTCAACCGCCCGGGCAATGAAAACAATGGGATTAACC
Source organism: Photorhabdus kleinii (assembly GCF_025384885.1). NCBI lineage: Bacteria > Pseudomonadati > Pseudomonadota > Gammaproteobacteria > Enterobacterales > Morganellaceae > Photorhabdus > Photorhabdus kleinii. The sequence goes on along the minus strand of NZ_JAJAFY010000022.1, from coordinate 56,390 downwards.
AATCTTTATCTGGTTAATCCTTTGGTTCTGCCAGACTCTCATGCGATTGCACTTTCTGCGGGTGCTAGTGATGTTATTGGTCATGCGACGATTGTCGATAGTTTGGATAAAGCGCTGGCGGGTTGCGGCTTGGTGATTGGTACCAGCGCCCGTTCCAGAACGTTATCATGGCCGGTGGTCGAGCCTCGTGAATGTGGTGAGCGTAGTGTTCAGGAGGCTGTACATGCGTCGGTTGCCATAGTTTTTGGCCGTGAGCGGGTAGGGTTGACCAATGAAGAATTGCAGAAGTGCCATTATCATCTGAATATTCCAACTAACCCGGAGTACGGTTCATTAAATCTGGCAATGGCGGTTCAACTTGTCAGTTATGAAATCCGTATGGCCTATTTGGCGCGTCAGGATAAAAATGAGCAAAAAACCGATGAAGTGGAATATCCATTATCTGATGATATGGAACGCTTTTATCATCATCTCGAATCTGTGTTAAATGATTCTGGTTTTATCCGAAAAGCACACCCAGGCCAAATAATGAATAGATTAAGGCGGCTTTTTACCCGTGCCCGGCCTGAAGCGCAGGAACTGAATATTTTGCGTGGCATCTTGTCCTCCGTTGAAAAATGGGCGAAGAAATAGTTGAGTAAATTACTAGGTTAAATAGTTGACTAAAACACTCAGGAATGACACAATTTCTTCATATTTCACCACGGGGTAATTCATTTATGAGATTGACATCTAAAGGGCGTTATGCAGTAACTGCTATGCTTGATGTGGCGTTACACTCACAAGAAGGTCCGGTACCATTGGCCGACATTTCTGAACGTCAGGGTATTTCCCTCTCCTATCTTGAACAGTTATTTTCTCGCCTGCGCAAAAATGGTCTGGTTTCAAGTGTCCGTGGTCCGGGTGGCGGTTATTTATTGGGCAAAGATTCCAGTGAAATTGTTGTTTCCGAAGTGATTTTTGCTGTTGATGAATCGGTAGATGCTACCCGTTGTCAGGGTAGAGAAGGATGTCAGGGCGGTGATCGTTGCCTGACTCATGCTTTATGGCGCGATTTAAGTGATCGTATTACCGGTTTCCTGAGCAGTATCAGTTTAGAAGAATTGGTCAATAACCAAGAAGTATTGGACGTTGCTGATCGCCAGGATAACGATAAACGCCGTGCACCTAACGGCAGAGCACAAGAAACAATTAATGTCAATCTGCGCCCATAAGCAGAACTTGTGATGAATTGAAGTATTAGAAGTAGGGAGCATGTGAGTAATGAAATTACCAATTTATTTAGACTACTCAGCAACGACACCGGTTGATCCGCGTGTTGCTGAAAAGATGATGAACTATCTGACTAGGGACGGGATATTTGGTAACCCCGCTTCTCGTTCACACCGTTTTGGCTGGCAGGCTGAAGAAGCGGTTGATATTGCCCGTAATCAGATTGCTGATTTAGTCGGTGCGGATCCGCGAGAAATTGTTTTTACTTCTGGCGCAACGGAATCTGACAATCTTGCCATTAAAGGGGCGGCTAATTTTTACCAGAAAAAGGGCAAACACATCATCACCAGCAAAACCGAACATAAAGCGGTGCTGGATACTTGCCGTCAATTGGAACGTGAAGGATTTGAAGTCACTTATTTGGCACCTCAGAGCAACGGGTTGATTGATTTAAACGATCTGGAAGCCGCGGTGCGTGATGACACCATTCTGATTTCTATCATGCATGTTAACAATGAAATTGGCGTGGTACAGGATATTACCGCTATCGGTGAAATGTGTCGCAGCCGCGGAATTATTTTCCATGTTGATGCTACTCAGAGCGTAGGCAAACTGCCAATTGACTTAACCAAACTGAAAGTTGATTTGATGTCTTTCTCGGCCCATAAGATTTATGGGCCGATGGGGATTGGCGCACTGTACGTTCGCCGTAAACCCCGCATTCGCATTGAAGCACAACAACATGGTGGCGGTCATGAACGTGGGATGCGTTCTGGTACTTTGCCTGTTCATCAGATTGTGGGTATGGGTGAAGCTTACCGTATTGCCAAACAGGAAATGGAGAGTGAATCTCAGCGTCTGCGTGGTCTGCGGTTGCGTCTGTGGCAGGGTATCAAAGATATCGAAGAGGTCTTCCTTAACGGAGATTTAGAGCACGGCGCACCGCATATTCTGAATGTCAGCTTCAACTATGTTGAAGGTGAATCACTGATGATGTCATTAAAAGATCTGGCGGTTTCTTCGGGTTCTGCATGTACTTCTGCCAGCTTGGAGCCTTCCTACGTATTGCGTGCGTTGGGGATGAATGACGAACTGGCTCACAGCTCTATCCGTTTCTCTTTAGGGCGCTTTACGACAGAAGAAGAGATCGACTACACCATTGAATTGATTCACAAATCTATTGGCCGCCTGCGTGAACTTTCTCCACTGTGGGAAATGTTTAGACAAGGTGTGGATCTAAATAGTATCGAATGGTCTCATCATTAATCAGATGGTTTCAGGAGTAATAACATGGCTTACAGCGAAAAAGTAATTGATCACTATGAAAATCCACGTAACGTCGGTTCTTTCGATAGTGAAGATCCAATGGTTGGCAGCGGCATGGTCGGTGCCCCTGCGTGTGGTGATGTGATGAAACTGCAAATTAAAGTCAATAATGAAGGCATTATTGAAGATGCGCGTTTCAAAACTTACGGTTGCGGTTCTGCGATTGCTTCCAGCTCTTTAGTCACTGAATGGATGAAGGGCAAATCTCTGGAGCAGGCAGAAGCGATTAAAAATACTGAAATTGCCGATGAATTAGAACTGCCGCCGGTGAAAATCCACTGTTCTATTCTGGCAGAAGATGCGATTAAAGCAGCGATTGCGGATTACAAAAGTAAATGCCAGGGCAAATAATTGCCCTTGATAATAAGAAAATAGAAAAAAATTTGGTGGATACGGGCTGTTACATACCATCCGGTATCCGCCTTTGCTGGTTTTAATAAGTGAGGTTGTTGTATGTCAATTTCCCTTACAGAAAGTGCCGCACAACGCGTTTCGTCATTCCTGAGTCACCGTGGAAAAGGTGTTGGTTTGCGTCTGGGCGTCAGAACATCAGGCTGCTCAGGTATGGCCTATCTGCTTGAATTTGCCGATATGATTAACGAAGATGACACTGTGTTTGAAGATAAGGGTGTCAAAGTTATCGTAGATGGCAAGAGCATGGTCTATCTCGACGGTACGGAACTGGATTTTGTTAAAGAGGGCCTTAATGAAGGCTTTAAATTCAACAACCCAAATGTTTCCAGCGAATGTGGTTGTGGAGAGAGTTTTAACGTTTAATTCCGTTTTTCGGCCAAATCCAGAGTAAGTTTAGATTATGGACTATTTCACTTTATTTGGGCTGCCGGCTCGTTATGCTGTTGATCGTGAACAACTGGCAAGCTGTTATCAAGAATTGCAGCGTCAGTTTCATCCGGATCGCTTTGCTAGTCAGCCAGAGCGTGAAAAAATGCTGGCATTGCAGCAGGCAGTGACTATCAATGATGGTTATCAAACGCTTAAACATCCACTGAAACGCGCTGAATATATGCTCTCTCTGCATGGTTTTGATTTAGCCAATGAACAGCACACTATGAATGACAATGCTTTCCTGATGGAACAGCTTATGTTGCGGGAAGAATTGGAATGTATTGCCAGTGAAACCAATGCAGAAGTGGCATTGGCTGATTTTGCCGCTCGCCTGAATGGGATGATTAAAACCCGTAATCAGTTAATGGTGCAGCAATTGGATGAACAGCAGTGGGAGCAAGCAGCCGATACGGTGCGTAAATTACGTTTTTTGGATAAATTGCAACAGCATGTTGAGCAACTAGAAGAACGTTTATTGGACGACTTTTAAGGAAGGCGTATATGGCTTTATTACAAATTAGCGAGCCGGGTTTATCCGCTGCACCACATCAACGTCGTTTAGCTGTCGGTATTGATTTAGGCACGACACATTCATTAGTTGCCACTGTTCGCAGTGGGCAAGCGGAAACATTGATGGATAGTGAAGATCGTGACCTGCTTCCTTCGGTTGTTCGCTACCATGAAAAGGGTCCTGAAATTGGTTGGCGGGCCCGTCAACAGGCTGCGTGTGATCCTGCGAATACCATCAGCTCAGTAAAACGTATGATGGGACGCTCTCTGGCTGACATTCAGCAACGTTATCCAAATCTTCCTTATCAATTTCAAGCGAGTGAAAACGGGTTGCCGTTAATCAACACCTCAACAGGTTTGGTCGATCCTATTCAGGTTTCTTCTGAAATTCTTAAATCGCTGGCGCAGCGTGCAGAAGAAACACTGGATGGTAAGCTTGACGGTGTTGTGATCACGGTTCCTGCCTACTTTGATGATGCACAGCGTCAGGGAACAAAAGATGCGGCGCGTTTAGCCGGGTTACATGTTTTGCGCTTACTTAATGAACCGACTGCGGCTGCGATTGCTTATGGACTGGATTCTGGTCAAGAAGGTGTGATTGCGGTTTATGATTTAGGCGGCGGTACATTTGACATTTCTATTCTTCGGCTAAGCCGTGGTGTCTTTGAAGTGCTGGCAACCGGTGGTGACACCGCACTGGGTGGTGATGATTTCGATTTGATACTGGCTGACTGGATACGTGAACAGGCAGGGATTGATAATCGAGATGACCATAGTCTGCAACGTCAGCTATTGGATATGGCTACTCAGGTAAAAATCGCCTTGAGTGATGCTGATATTGCAGAGATAAACATTGCCGGTTGGCAGGGTAAAATCACCCGTTGCGAATTTGAAGCCCTGATAACACCATTGATAAAACGGACTTTACTGGCAAGTCGCCGGGCATTGAAAGATGCAGAAGTCTCTGCGGATGAAGTTTTACAGGTGGTTATGGTGGGTGGTTCAACCCGTGTACCGCTGGTTCGTCATAGGGTTGGTGAATTTTTTGGCCGCGAACCGCTGACTTCCATTGATCCAGATAAAGTGGTGGCTGTGGGAGCTTCGATTCAGGCGGATATTCTGGTGGGTAACAAGCCAGATAGCGACATGTTGTTGTTGGATGTGATTCCGCTTTCACTTGGGCTGGAAACGATGGGAGGTTTGGTTGAAAAAGTTATCCCACGTAACACGACCATTCCGGTTGCCAAAGCGCAGGAATTCACCACCTTCAAAGACGGCCAGAGTGCAATGAGTATTCATGTAGTGCAAGGGGAAAGAGAATTGGTAAGTGATTGCCGTTCACTGGCCCGTTTTACTCTACGTGGTATTCCGCCATTACCGGCTGGTGGGGCCCATATCCGGGTTACTTTCCAGGTCGATGCTGATGGCTTGTTGAGTGTCAGTGCGTTGGAGAAATCCACTGGCGTCGAAGCTTCTATTCAGGTAAAGCCTTCCTATGGCTTATCTGATGAAGAAATTGCTCGCATGATAAAAGACTCTATGGCGAATGCTCAGGAAGATATCAATGCGCGCCAACTGGCAGAACAAAAAGTTGAAGCGGCACGGGTACTGGAAAGTGTCACCGGTGCGTTAGAAAAAGATGCCGATCTACTGAGTGAACAAGAACAGGCGGCAATTGATGCTGCCGTAGAAATACTTATAAAAAGCGTTCAGGGCAATGATCCTGAAATTATTGAAAACGCAATTAAACAACTGGATAAGCAAACGCAGGAATTCGCTGCACGCCGGATGGATTCATCTATTCGTCGGGCGTTGGCGGGCCATTCTGTGGACGAGATTTAATTATGCCGAAAATTGTATTTTTACCTCATAACGATCTTTGCCCTGATGGCGCAGTTCTGGAAGCCAAAGAGGGGGAATCCATTCTGAATGTTGCATTGCGCAATGGGATTGAAATTGAGCATGCTTGTGAAAAATCCTGTGCTTGCACAACTTGCCATTGTATCGTTCGTGAAGGTTTCGATTCACTGGAAGAGAGCTCTGAACTGGAAGATGACATGCTGGATAAAGCTTGGGGGCTGGAACCGGAAAGTCGTCTGAGTTGTCAGGCTAAAGTTTCTGACGAAGATTTGGTGGTAGAAATTCCAAAATACACCATTAACCATGCCCGTGAGCACTGATTGGCAGGAGAAAAATAAATGAGCCTGAAATGGTCCAATAGCCGTGAGATCGGTGAAGCGCTATATGACAAATTTCCAGAGGTGGATCCAAAAACGGTTCGCTTTACTGATATGCATCAGTGGATTTGCGAACTGGACGATTTTGATGATGTGCCTGAGAAATCCAATGAAAAGATTTTAGAAGCGATCCTTCTCGTTTGGTTGGATGAGTTTGAATAACAAATAGCATTAATTTGTTATTTATCTGTCATCGTTTTAAGTTAGGCTGAACTTCTGAAAAACTGGCTTTGGCCGGTTTTTTTGTAGGATGAATATCGGGCAGGCGAAGAATTATGTAGGTAGAAGCTTGAGTAAGCTCCTTACTGCCATTAAGCGGTAATAATAAGAGGTGAGAAAAGAATGACCAAACAAATCATGCCAATAACACTGTCTTATGAACCAGCAGCAGCTTGCTGGGGTGAAAAAGCGCTGATTAGTTCCAGTGAGCAAGGGGTGATGATTCACCTGGTTGGTAAAGGTAAATTAGGGGTGGTTCAACGTGCCGGGCGTAAAATTGACGGGCAGGGAATTCGTCATGTGGCTCTGGTTGGCGAAGGTTGGGACTTGGAGAAAAGTTGGGCTTTCTGGCAAGGGTTCCGTGCGCCAAAAGGTAATCGCTCTATCGAATGGCCTCAATTGCCCGCGGCTGAAAAACAGGAGCTGGAAAGCAGAATTAAAATTATTGATTGGGTGCGTGACACCATCAATATGTCAGCGGAAGAGCTTGGGCCGGAACAATTGGCGAAGCGTGCGATTGATCTGATGTGTGGTATGGCTGGTGAGTCAGTAAGTTATCGCATTATTAAAGGCGAAGATTTACGTGAACAGGGCTATATGGGTATTCACACCGTTGGCCGTGGTTCTTCTCGTGATCCGATCTTATTGGCGTTGGATTACAACCCAACTGACAACCCACAAGCGCCGGTATTTGCCTGCCTGGTAGGTAAAGGCGTCACATTTGATACTGGCGGCTACAGCCTGAAACAATCTTCCTTTATGGATTCCATGAAATCGGATATGGGGGGAGCAGCAACTCTGACAGGTGCATTGGCGCTGGCAATCAGTCGTGGCTTGAAACAACGGGTTAAACTGTTCCTCTGCATAGCGGATAACATGGTCAGTGGTAACGCCTTTAAACTGGGTGATATTATTCGTTACCGCAATGGCAAATCTGTTGAAGTGATGAATACGGATGCGGAAGGTCGTCTGGTGTTGGCTGATGGTTTAATTGATGCCAGCAGAGAAAAAGCGAAGTTAATCATTGATGCGGCAACCTTGACCGGTGCGGCGAAAACGGCTGTGGGTAATGACTACCACTCTGTACTCAGCTTTGATGACAAACTGGCGGCTGATCTGTTGGCGGCGGCTGCATCTGAGAATGAACTATTCTGGCGTTTACCATTGGCTGAATTCCATCGTAGCCAACTGCCATCGAATTTTGCTGATTTGAACAACGTTGCTGCACCACCACATGCTGCGGGTGCCAGTACTGCGGCGGCTTTCCTGTCTCATTTTGTGGAAGAATACCAAAAAGGTTGGATTCACATTGATTGCTCGGCAACTTATCGTAAATCTGCGGTAGAACATTGGTCCGCTGGTGCAACAGGTTATGGGGTTCGTTCGATTGCTAATTTGCTGTTGGCGAAGGCGAAATAAATTTATTTTATCTAAAAAACTGATTGGAGATTTGTATGGGTTCATTAAGTGAATTAATTTCGGTTGAGATTGATGTTCCAAGTGGTAGTAAAATAACGCTTAGCCAACCGGAAGAATATCCTTCGCAGCTCATTGAAGCTTTGGTCAGTTTATTTAGCCAACGTAAACCTGTTCGCCGTGCTTTTATCATACAAGTTCATGATAAAAATGTGGATGAAAACCCCAATTTATTAATTGGACTGGAAATAAATGGCACCGCAGACGAAATTGAACAACTGATCCATGAAGCGGGCACTATTGCTTGTGAATACACATCGGAAGAAGAGCCGATTGACTTCTGTTTGGTTGATGAAAAAGAGAGTGGCATCAGCCATTATTTGATTCAGCATACGCAGCCATTTTACCAGCGTAAATTAGGCAGTTGGTTACGTGGAAGCATTCCGGTTATGAATAAGTGACTGTTTATCGGGTGATAATATAGTTGTCGGTAGAATTGAAGTCTCCTATTTATTACCACAACCATTACTGAATCAAGTAAAAATTAAAGAGTCTGAGCCTGGTAAAATATAGGGCTTGGACTTTAATAAATGCATGGTTTAATTTCTCAATTTTTTTGTAATAATTCACCATATCGTGGTAGTTTTGACTGCCGTATTTTTTTGTGAATAAATATTAGGTACAAAAATTTTAATTATTTTTATTGATGGTTGTTTGAAAAATAATTTAATTTTAATTATTACTTTATAAATATTCTTTTAACTCAAATAGATACAATAAATTAAAAATAAGAAAATGATAATTGTAATCCAGTTTTATTTCATATATATAGTGAGCCAATGTTAAATCGGTGATTGCAGATAATAAAATGAAAACCAAAATGGCAATATAAAATAAAGATATTTTTTATAAAGATAAAGAATAATAAGTTAAATGACAAAGATAATTGTGAGGCGAATAAACTAAAATCCTAATAACCTATAAATAATTCAGTGTCTCCATTATATATTAACTCTTGTTTTTTAAGTCAATGAAATCATTCATAATTAATATTTCTATTTTTTAAATAAATTTAATTTAATTATCACAGAAATAAATTTATAGAACGGATAAAGTATTCATTATCTGGTAATATATATTTTTTTATTTATTTCACTGGCTTGTTATTTGTTATTTGTTATTAATATTAACTTGTTGATTTTTATTTTTATTTTTTCTCTATTTTCAAGCGCATTCAGTCACTCTGGAATAAATTTTTCATTTTAAATTTATTTGTTTTTGTGTTCTATTTGAATAGTTACTTTATAAAATTATTCATAATGATTTTATAAAAATTTTTAATTTCACTATATGGATAGTTAAATAGGTAATAGTATTGAAATAAAATACTGATGAGAAATTAGCAATATTTTTTGTCTTAAATAGCTATGTTATATAAAACAATTGTTTATTTGTTTTATGCTATTTTTATCACGTTTATATTAAAAAAATATGTTAATTTTTTTTTACGTAATTAACTTTAGTGTTACTTTTATGGGCAGGAGTTTTTAATTGCGTGGCCGGGATAGCCCATTGTTTATAGGTTTTATTGACAGGTGTTTAATTAAATAGAAAGGTTTTATACCCTATGGATTTCAAGATGAATCACGACGGCAAGGGAGTGAATCCCCGGGAGCATAGGTAACTATATGACCGGGGTGAGCGAGTGCCGCCAACAAAGAGGCAACTTGAAGGATAACGGGTATATATCTAAGCTTTGAACTTATGGAGAAATATATGTCTGTAAAGAGGAAAGTTTCATATTTGGAAGAAGTTAGTGGTTCAGCAAAGGTAAACGAGGTATTGACCTGGCTACATGCTTATATTCCAGGTAAAGATCCTAATATTGTCGTTCGGCATGAGCCCAGTAAAGATGCGGCGAAAGAATTAATCCGCAGTGATTACCGTTGGGGGCATCAGAGTGATGACAAATCTGAAACTTTCCAATTAACGTATAACTTCCTGGAGAGTGAACCAGATGATATGCCGTGGATTATTTCTGGATTTTCAGCATTTAATGAAGAACAAAAAGCTGCTGCAAAGCTGTCAATTCAATCTTGGGCTGATGTCGCGAATATTAAATTCACCGAAACCTATGATATCAAGGAAGCGAATATCACTTTTGGTTTCTTTGATTTTAGTTTAACAGATGATTATGCGTTTGCTGAGATGCCGAATCTAGGTTTGAAACAAGTAGGAACTTGGTATAACGCGGAAAGCCGTACTTTCTTAAAAAATGATATTGGAGTGCATGGTTATGGCCGCCATACATTTACTCATGAGATCGGCCATACACTGGGGTTGGATCATCCGGCTGATTATGATGCATCTGATAAGGTAATGCCGACTTACAAGAAAAGCGCTACCTATTTTGAAGATAGTAGTGCTTATACCGTCATGGGTTATTTCAGTGAAAAAAATACAGGGCAAGATTTTAAAGGTATTTATTCTGCCGCGCCATTACTTAACGATATTTCTGCCATTCAGTCGGTGTATGGCGTAAATAATACTACTCGTACCGATGATACGGTATATGGTTTTAATTCCAACACAGATCGCGATTTCTTTACTGCAAAAGGTGCAAAGAGCAAACTCGTGTTTACTGCTTGGGATGCGGGTGGCAATGATACCTTTGATTTCTCTGGTTTTACTCAAGATCAACGCATTAACTTGAATGAAGCCTCTTTCTCGGATGTGGGTGGTTTGAAAGGCAACGTCTCAATCGCCCGTGGTGTCACGATTGAAAATGCGATTGGTGGCAGTGGTAATGACATTCTGATAGGGAATGATGCCAATAATACTTTGAAGGGTGGTACCGGTGATGACATTATCTACGGTGGGCTGGGAGCAGATCATCTTTGGGGTGGGGAAGGCAAAGATACATTTGTCTACTTGAACGCCAAGGAATCACCTTTTCTTGAGCGTGATTGGATCCATGACTTTGTTTCCGGTGAGGACAAGATTGATGTGTCATTGTTCGATCTGGGTGAAGCAGGAAAAGGCACTATTAAGTTTGTCGAGGAATTCACTGGCGCTATTGGGGAAGCAGTGATCAGCTATGATAGCGTTAACAAGGTAAATGATTTCGTTATTAATATGGGGGGAGAATTATCTCAAGATGGTTTTGGGGTGAAGATCGTTGGAGAGCCGCTGACAGAGTCTGATTTCATCCTTTCATAACACTTTCATAACGCAACAACACAACCGCATCTGACTGGATGCGGTTATTCGTTTAGTCATTTTGAACGTCTGGGCGTATATGCTGTCCATGTCGTGCCCGTCAATGTGTACTTTCCTCTCTTCTGGTTGACGTCAAACCCTTTCAAACTGGCGATAGATATTGTGAGAAATACCGTCAGTACCCGGGATTTGGATATATTGGCAATATTTTTGGAAATAAATTTGGCATTAATGGCGACATTAGTTTTACGGATAACATGATTTTTGGGGAAACCATATCAGTCTGAGCTGATTTAGCTAGTCGTTATCATTCCTGATCTACTATTTTTCTATTATATAATAAGTAAAATACATTTTAATAAGTAATTAATGGTGTGATTTTTTTATTTTAGAACAATAAGCAAATAATCTATTTTTAATTTAAAATTATTTACTAATGATATTAAATGTAATTAATGCATACGTTGTTCGTATTATTTCATTATGACAAAACAATATATGTGGAAGTTAGTTTTAGTTTGAAATTGTTTCATATCGGTGTTAAATGTAATTAACGTTTACATTAGTTGTATAATTTGATTATTATAAAATAATATGTAATCAGACTAGTTGATAATTTTTATGTGTATAAATATACATTAATCAATGTAACCAAGTGATAAATAATGTTTTTTGTGGTGAAGTCTGTTTCCTATTGGAATGCGAATAGGTCCATTTTTCAAAGAGTTATCAAAGTAAATTCGGTGTTAATTGGGGAACAGGAGGTTTAGTTTGTTTTGCTAATTACTTAATTATTTGTGAAATAATTTACATGTGATATTAATTCAAAATAGACAAAATACAGCAGGGATTTAGCATTCATGCCAGTAAATATATTCAATAAATCCATTTTTATTTAGTTGTGAAATTCAGTGTAGGCCAATAAAAAATTGCACAAAATCAAAGGCGATTATTAAAAAAACAGGAACAAAAATGGAATATCTTTTGCCGGTTCACTTGGTGAATCGTTTATTCCGTTATCAGGAAAATAATTGTCGAAGAATTGATAATTATGCAGCTATTAACCGGGATATTACCTCCGGCGTCCAAGAGAATGTGCTGTCTGAGGATTTTAATTGATGCCTGGTGTGTGCCCGTTTTTATTTCTTGGAGGGAAGAAATAAGGGCAAAACATTTGTGATGACTGTTGAGAATGACAGTTTTCAAATAACTAACAGATTCGTTGAGGTAGTAAGTAGATGAAAGATAGCATAGCTAAAAAGGAAATTATCTTTGACGCTGGATTAGTGCAAGTACCGTCAGACAAGGTTGGTGATGACATCTCTGTTCGGAAACTTAATTTGTTGTCAGAGGCTGAACGTACACTGCTGTTGAAAACCTGGAATGCCACTGAAACCGCCTATCCTGACCAGTTAGGTATCCATCAGTTGTTTGAACGACAAGTGGAAAAAAACCCGACAGCGACGGCGCTAATCGCAAATGATAAGACCCTAAGTTATACGGAGTTGAATACTCGCGCTAACCGACTGACTCATCAACTGATTAAACAAGGGGTTTGCCCGAATGACCATGTGGCAATCCTGTTAGAGCGATCCATCGAATTAGTTGTGGCTCAATTGGCTATTCTCAAAGCGGGGGCGGTTTATGTCCCTATCGATCCCGGTGTACCGGACGAAAGAAAAAATTGGCTGCTAAACGATTGCTTAGCCAAATTGTTGCTCACCAGCACACAAACGGATATCCCGGCAGATCTGGATGTTCCGCTAATTCGTCTCTCTGATGAGACAGGCGCGAACAAGGTGGAAGAGAGTTTCAATCCTGACTTACTTTATTCCAGTACTGCGCCAGCATATATCATGTACACCTCCGGCTCGACTGGCGCCCCAAAAGGGGTGATCGTGCCTCACCGCGCTGTGGTCCGACTCGTTATTAATAATGGCTATGTTGAAATTGAACCCAATGATCGGGTTGCTTTCGCGGCTAACCCGGCTTTCGATGCCAGTACTTTTGAAGTGTGGGCACCTTTACTCAATGGCGGGGCATTGGTGGTTATCGACCACACCACTTTGTTGACGCCGCCGGAATTTGTACAGGCATTAGACCGTTATCAAATTAATATTTTATGGTTAAGCGTCGGCCTGTTTAACCGGCTGGCGGCGGAGTTGTCCCCAGTTTTGCCGCAGTTGAAAAACCTGATTATCGGCGGCGATATTCTTGACTCCCATGTGATTTCCCAGGTTTTACGCAAGAACCCGCCTCAGCAGTTATTGAATGCCTATGGGCCGACCGAGGGCGCCACCTTTACCACCACATACCGGATTGAAACGTTATCCCCAGGAACAACCAACATTCCTATTGGTCGACCCATTGCCAATACGCGGGTTTACTTACTGGATGAGCAGGGCCAGCCCGTGCCATTGGGGAAAACGGGCGAGATTTATGTTGGCGGCGACGGGGTGGCCTGTGGTTATCTGAATCGCCCTGAATTGACCGCTGAACGCTTTTTGGTTGATCCATTTAGTGATGCACCGGATGCGCGGATGTACCGGACCGGCGATTTAGCTCGCTACCTGCCGGATGGCAATCTGGAATTTTTGGGCCGCAACGATCAGCAGGTGAAAATCCGCGGGTTCCGAATTGAACCGGGAGAAATTGAAGCCCGATTGGTGGAGTATTCTGCAGTACGTGAAGCGGTGGTATTGGCGTTAGGTGAGGGGCAGGACAAGCAGTTAGTTGCTTATGTGTTGGCAGAGTCGGATAACGAATTGCCTACCCACTTGCGTGAACACCTAAGTGCGCGGTTGCCTGATTATATGGTGCCGGTGGCCTTTGTGCGGTTGGATGAATTCCCGTTAACTCCTAATGGCAAACTGGATCGTCGGGCGTTACCGGCACCGGGGGAAGACGCCTTTGCTCGTCAGGTTTACGCCGCACCGCAAGGGGAGCGGGAAATTGCATTGGCTACTATCTGGCGTGAGTTACTGGGTATTGAGCAGATAAGTCGGTATGACAGCTTCTTTGCCTTGGGCGGCCATTCACTGCTTGGCGTGCGCATGATTGAACAGCTACGCCATTTAGGGTTGACATTGGCTGCCCGCGACCTGTTTCAATTGCCAATACTGGCGGAGTTGGCCCAAACATTGGGGCAGCATCAGATTGTGACAGTGCCGCTAAATGTCATTACCCCGGCGACCATTGAATTGACGCCAGCGATGTTGCCGTTAATTAATTTGACTCAGTCTGATATTGATTACATCGTCGAGCAGGTACCGGGTGGAGTGGTCAATATTCAGGATATTTATGCGCTGTCACCGTTGCAGGACGGTATCTTGTTTCACCATCTACTGGCGAAAGAAGGTGATCCTTACTTGCTGGCCTATCCAATGATCTTTGCTGACCGTGGTTTGCTAGACCGCTATTTATTTGCGGTACAACAGGTGGTTGACCGTCATGATATTTTGCGTACCGCTTTTATCTGGCAAGGATTATCCGTTCCGGCGCAGGTGGTTTGGCGTCAGGTCCCATTGTCAGTAACTGAACTGACGCTGAACCCGGCTGACGGGCCGGTCAGTGACCAATTGGCGCAACGTTTTGATCCACGGCAATACCGTCTCGATCTAAGTCAGGCCCCGTTGTTACGCTTTGTGATAGCACAGGAAGAGGATGGCCGCTGGTACGTACTGCAATTACAACATCACCTGATTGGCGACCATACCACGCTGGAAGTCATGAACCTCGAAGTTCGGGCCTATCTTGACGGACAGGGCGATAACCTGCCGACACCGGTACCGTTTCGTAATCTGGTGTTTCAGGCTCGGCAAGGGGTTGACCAGACAGAACATCACCGATTCTTTACCGACATGTTGGCAGAAGTGGATGAACCGACGTTACCGTTTGGGTTGACTGAGGTGCATCGTGATGGTTCTCAGGTCATACAGGCGCACCGGATGCTGTCTCCCACGCTGAATGACCGCCTGCGTGCGCAAGCGAGACGTATAGGTGTCAGTCTGGCAACCCTGTGCCATCTGGCTTGGGCACAGGTGCTGTCGCGTACCAGCGGACAAGAGAAAGTCGTGTTCGGCACCGTGCTATTTGGGCGTATGGCCGCCGGGGAAGGGGCCGACAGCGGCATGGGGCTGTTTATCAATACCTTACCGTTGCGGCTGGATATCAATGATACCCCGGTACACAATAGCGTCAGGGGGGCGCATACCCGGTTAGCCGGATTACTGGATTATGAGCATGCTTCATTGGCGCTGGCTCAACGTTGCAGTGGGGTACAGGGCGGCACACCGCTTTTTAGTGCCCTGTTGAATTACCGGCATAATGAGCAACCGATGGTCCCGCATGAGATGGTGCCAGGTATTGAATTTCTCGGCGAACAGGAGCGGACCAACTACCCGTTTGTGCTGTCGGTGGAGGATAGTGGCGATACACTGGGGCTGACTGCTCAGGTAGTACAACCGTTTGATTCAGAACGAGTATGCGGTTACATGCAACAGGCGCTGGAAAGTCTGGCGGGTGCCCTTGAACAGGCGCCGGAAACGCCGGTACGGGCGCTAAACGTTTTGCCTGCATTGGAACGCACGTTATTGCTGGAAACGTGGAACGCGACTGAAACACCGTATCCTGAGCAACTCTGTATTCATCAGTTAATTGAACAGCAAGCGGAGAAAACCCCAGAAGCTACTGCACTGGTGTATGAAAATCAAACGCTCAGCTATGGACAACTGGATGCCAGTGCTAACCGGCTTGCTCATCAACTGATTGCCTTGGGTGTCGTGCCAGATCAACCGGTGGCGATTTGCATGGCAAATTCACCGATGCGGGTGATAGCGGTGCTGGCGGTGCTGAAAGCGGGCGGGGCCTATGTGCCGTTGGACCCGGCTTATCCGGGAGAACGATTGTCGCATATCTTGACCGATGTAGCCCCGGCTAGGGGGTTGAAGGTCATGGGGTCGAAGACAATAGTGCTGGTGGATAGTACCGGGCGGGCTGCATTGGGTGAGCAAACGCTTGCGGGGCTGACGGTACTAGACCCGAATATCTTACCTGACCAGCCGGACAGCAATCCGCAGGTTCTTTCATTGACCTCTCGCCATCTGGCCTACGTGATTTACACTTCTGGATCAACCGGGACGCCCAAAGGGGTGATGATTGAACATCGTGGGCTGGTCAATCTTATTCTGGATAAAATCACCCGATTCGACATTCGCCCCGCTAGCCGGATGTTGCAGTTTGCTTCATTTGGTTTTGATGCGGGTGTCTGGGAAATCATGATGGCGTTAGGCAGTGGAGCCAGCTTGGTTATTCCTGCCGAAACTGTTCGTCAAGACCCGCGTCGCCTCTGGCATTATTTGGAAGAACAATCGGTGACGCATGCCTGCTTGACCCCTGCTTTGTTGCGAGAAGGGGCCGATTTGCCAACGATAACAATAAAACCGACATTGATATTGGGCGGTGAAGCCCCTGGCCCCGTGTTACTGCGGGCACTAAGTCATCAAGCAACTCTATTTAATGCCTATGGCCCGACAGAAATTACCGTCTGTGCCACCAGTTGGCGTTGTCCATCACACTATACTGATGTGTTGGTTCCCATTGGGCGCCCGACAGCAAATACGCGTATTTATCTATTGGATAACCACGGCCAGCCAGTTCCATTAGGCGCGGTGGGGGAACTCTATATTGGTGGGGATGGTGTCGCCCGTGGCTATCTCAATCAGCCAGATCTGACCGACGAACGTTTTCTAGCTGATCCATTTAGTGATGCTGCCGATGCCAGGATGTACCGGACCGGGGATTTGGTGCGTTACTTACCGGACGGCAATCTGGTGTTTGTTGGCCGTAACGACCTGCAGATTAAAATCCGTGGTTTCCGCATTGAGCCGGGAGAAATTGAAGCTCGGTTGGCAGAACACTCTATGGTGCGTGAAGCGCGGGTCGTGGCCTTGGGAGATGGGCAGGATAAACGTTTAGCTGCCTATGTTGTAGCCGAAGCGGATAGTGGACTGGCGGCCAGTTTGCATACTCATTTGAGCGCGATGTTGCCTGATTATATGGTGCCGGCAGCCTTTGTACGTTTAGATGCCTTCCTGCTGACGCCAAACGGTAAATTGGATCATCAGGCATTACCGGCACCGGGGGAGGATGCTTTTGCTCGTCAAATTTATGTCGCGCCACAGGGGGAAATGGAAATCGCAGTAGCGGCTATCTGGTGTGAATTACTAGGCGTTGAGCAGATCGGCCGATATGACAATTTCTTTGCCTTGGGCGGACATTCCCTGTTGGCGGTACGGATGATGAACCGGATAGCTGTTTTCGGTGTCGACTTGCCGTTGGCCGCGTTGTTTATGTCTCCCTCACTGAGTGCATTTACCGAGAAGATCTGCGCACAACGTAATATGGGCAGTGATAAATTGCCTGAAATTAGGCCAATATCCCGTGATAGTGTCTTACCCTTATCGTTTGGTCAACAGCGTCTGTGGTTTCTGGCGCAATTTGAGGGGGTTAGTGATACCTACCATATTCCGACAGCCCTGCGTTTACGTGGACGGCTAAATCTTTCTGCCTGGCAGCAGGCCCTGAATCGTCTGTTTGCTCGCCACGAGGTGCTCCGTTCTGTTTTTATCACCGTTGATGGTCAGCCGCAGGTAGAACTGTTACCGGCGGAATTTGGTCTGCCAATAAAAAATTATGATCTCCGTAAAGCACTTGATGTGCAGACACAGCTTGAATTTTTGTGTGATCAAGAAGGTAAAAAACCGTTTAATCTTGCCCGTGGCCCCTTAATCCGTTGTGCGTTGATCCAGCAGGCCGAAGAAGATTATCTATTTCTACTGACTCAGCACCATATCATCTCCGATGGTTGGTCTTTAGGAATACTTAAATCAGAACTGTATGCACTTTATACCGCTTGTCTGAACCAACAGCCTGATCCGTTACCGCCATTGACCATTCAATATCCTGATTATGCTGCATGGCAACAGCAGGTGTTTTCTGGTGAAGGGTTACAGGCACAGAGTGATTACTGGCACCGTACACTGGCAGATGCGCCGGTGTTACTTGAGCTGCCGACAGATCGGCCACGTCCCTCCCAGCAATCATTTACTGGCGGTCGGGTAGAGGTGCACATTGATGCCACGTTGGTACAGGCGCTAAAAAATCTGGGGCAGCAACACGGCACTACACTGTTTATGACCTTGCTGACCGCTTGGGCTGCGCTGTTATCGCGCTTGTCGGGGCAGGATGATGTTGTCATTGGTATACCGAGCGTCAACCGCAATCGGCGGGAAATTGAGCCACTGCTTGGCTTCTTTGTTAACACATTAGCGTTGCGCATCGATTTATCCGATATGCCGGATGTGGTCACCCTATTGCAGCGTGTGCAGCAGGTGACATTGGGAGCACAGGATCATCAGGACTTGCCTTTCGAGCAGGTGGTAGAAATTGTTCAACCGCCACGCAGACCGGAGCATACGCCACTGTTCCAGGTAATGTTTGCCTGGCAGGAGAATGAAACAGAGGAATGGCAATTACCGGAATTGGCGGTAGCATCATTCGAGCTAGGATACGATATAGCGAAATTCGATCTGCAACTGGAATTAACGGAAAAGGCAGGCGAAATTGTTGGAGAACTGAACTACTCTTCCGCCCTGTTCGACCATGAAACCATCGAAAGACAGGTTGGTTATTTACAGGCCATATTGCGGGCAATGGTGAACCAATCTCAGCAACCGGTCACGGCTATCGATATTTTGTCATCTGCTGAACGGGAGTTATTGCTAGAGAATTTGAATGCGACCGAAGAACCATATCCTACTCAGCTATGTGTGCATCAGTTGTTTGAACAACAGGTAGAGAAGACCCCGGACGCCATAGCGGTAATCTATGAAAACCAGACGCTCAGCTATGCGGAACTGAATGTCCGCGCCAACCGGCTAGCCCATCAGCTTATCGCTTTAGGCGTAACGCCGGATCAACGGGTAGCGATTTGTGTGACACGCTCACTTGCGAGAATAATCGGGTTGTTGGCGGTTCTGAAAGCGGGCGGAGCTTATGTGCCGTTAGATCCAGCCTATCCCGGTGAACGTCTGTCTTATATGCTCACTGATGCGACACCGGTTATTTTACTGGCGGATAATGCCGGGCAGGCAGCACTAAGT
This sequence comes from Photorhabdus kleinii, assembly GCF_025384885.1. NCBI lineage: Bacteria > Pseudomonadati > Pseudomonadota > Gammaproteobacteria > Enterobacterales > Morganellaceae > Photorhabdus > Photorhabdus kleinii. The sequence goes on along the minus strand of NZ_JAJAFY010000022.1, from coordinate 37,243 downwards.
GAAGACATTCTGGCGACGCTGACGGTGCTCGATCCGAATACCTTGCCGGAGCAGCCAGATAATAACCCGCAAGTCTCTGGATTGGCCCCACAGCATCTGGCTTATGTGATTTACACTTCTGGTTCAACCGGCAGACCAAAAGGCGTGATGATTGAACATCGTAGCGTGGTTAATTTGACACTGACACAAATTAACCAGTTTGATTTTTGTGCCACCAGCCGAATGTTGCAGTTTGCCTCATTTGGGTTCGATGCCAGTGTCTGGGAAATCATGATGACACTAAGTTGTGGGGCTATGCTGGTTATTCCTACAGAAACTGTGCGGCAAGATCCACAGCGCCTTTGGCGTTACCTGGAAGAACAGGCAGTGACCCATGCCTGTTTGACGCCGGCTATGTTTCACGACGGCGCCGATTTACCGGCGATAGCGATAAAACCAACCTTAATATTTGCAGGAGAAGCGCCGAGTACCGCGTTATTTCAGGCATTGTGCAGCCGGGCCGATGTGTTTAACGCTTATGGGCCGACGGAAACCACCGTGTGTGCGACCACTTGGGATTGCCCGTCAAATTATACCGGAGGATTAATCCCCATCGGCAGCCCGACCGCCAACAAACGCCTTTATCTGCTGGATGAACACGGCCAGCCAGTCCCATTGGGCACAGTGGGAGAATTGTATATTGGTGGCGTTGGGGTAGCGCGTGGCTATCTCAATCGCCCTGAATTGACGGCTGAACGTTTCCTGAATGATCCGTTTAGTGATGAAGCGGATGCCCGAATGTACCGTACCGGGGATTTGGCCCGCTACTTGCCGGACGGCAATCTGGTATTTGTTGGTCGTAATGACCAGCAGGTTAAAATCCGTGGTTTCCGCATTGAGCCGGGAGAAATTGAAGCACGATTGATTGAACACCCTGAGGTAAGTGAAGCGCTGGTATTGACGTTGGGTGACGGGCAGGATAAACGACTGGTGGCTTATGTGGTGGTGCCAGCGGATGACGGACTGGCGGCCAGATTGCGTGAGTACCTGAGTGATATTTTGCCTGACTATATGATACCGGCGGCTTTTGTGCGTTTGGATGCCTTTCCGCTGACCCCTAACGGTAAGCTGGATCGCCGGTCGCTGCCAGCACCGGGGGAGGATGCCTTTGCTCGCCAAGCTTACCAAGCGCCACAAGGGGAAATTGAGATAGCATTAGCCACTATCTGGCGCGAATTACTGAATGTTGAACAGGTCGGCCGACATGACAGTTTTTTTGCCTTGGGCGGTCACTCGCTGTTGGCAGTCAAGATGATCGAACGTTTACGGCGTATAGGGTTGGGCCTGTCGGTACAAACGTTATTCCAGCATCCGACATTAAGTGTATTGGCCCAATCTTTAGCGCCGCATCGTGAAATTAGCGTGCCTGATAACGGTATTACAGCGGGTACGACTGTGCTGACGCCAGCAATGTTGCCACTGATTGATCTGACTCAAGCTGAAATTGATCGTATTGTTGAACAAGTACCGGGTGGAATTGCCAATATTCAGGATATCTATGCGCTGTCACCGTTACAGGATGGCATTTTATTCCACCATCTATTGGCAAATGAGGGTGATCCCTATCTACTGATTACTCAACAGGCTTTTGCTGATCGCCCCTTACTTGACCGCTATCTGGCTGCGGTTCAACAGGTGATTGACCGCCATGATATCTTGCGTACCGCCTTTATCTGGGAAGGGTTGTCTGTGCCGGCTCAGGTAATTTGCCGTCAGGTGCCTTTGTCTGTAACGGAATTGACGCTCGACCCGGCTGATGGGCCGATCAGTAACCAACTGGCTCAACGTTTTGACCCGCGCCGGCATCGTATTGACCTGAATCAGGCACCGTTATTACGTTTCGTTGTGGCACAGGAGCGCGATGGTCGTTGGATTTTGCTGCAATTGTTGCATCACCTCATTGGCGACCATACCACGTTAGAGGTAATGAACAGCGAAGTTCAGGTCTTTCTCTCCGGGCGAATAGACACCGGGCAAATAGACAGCCTGCCTGCGCCGGTCCCGTTCCGTCATTTAGTGGCACAGGCTCGTTTGGGTATCAGCCAGACAGAGCATACTCGTTTCTTTACCGACATGCTGGCTGAAGTGGGTGAACCGACACTGCCATTTGGGTTGGCGGAAGCACATCATGACGGTTCACAGGTGACGGAATCTCATCGGATGCTGACAGCGGGACTGAACGAGCGCTTACGTGGTCAGGCGCGGCGGTTGGGCGTCAGTGTGGCGGCGCTATGCCATCTGGCTTGGGCACAGGTGCTATCGCGTACCAGTGGGCAAACGCAAGTGGTGTTCGGTACGGTGCTGTTTGGACGCATGCAGGCGGGTGAAGGATCTGATAGTGGCATGGGGCTATTTATTAACACCTTGCCGTTGCGATTGGATATCGATGATACCCCGGTGCAGGACAGTGTACGCGCAGCACATAGCCGACTGGCGGGATTGTTGGAACATGAGCACGCTTCACTGGCGCTGGCGCAACGTTGCAGTGGCGTAGACAGGGGAACGCCACTTTTTAATGCGCTGTTGAACTACCGACATAATACCCAGCCGGTCACACCAGATGAAATCGTGAGTGGCATCGAATTCCTTGGCGCACAGGAGCGGACCAACTATCCATTTGTGTTGTCGGTAGAGGATAGTGGCTCTGATCTAGGGCTGACGGCTCAAGTGGTGCAACCATTCGATCCAGAACGGATATGTGGCTATATGCAACAGGCGTTGGCAAGTCTGGTGGAGGCGCTTGAGCAGGCGCCCGATATGCCGGTACAGCAGTTAGAAATTCTGCCGACAACTGAACGCACATTATTGTTAAAAACCTGGAACGCCACTGAAACAGCATATCCTGAGCGGTTGTGCATTCATCAACTGTTTGAACAGCAGGTGGAAAAGGCCCCGGATGCCACGGTGCTGATACATGAAAACCAATCCTTTAGTTATGTGGAATTGAATGCTGATGCTAACCGCTTGGCTCACCAACTTATTGTGCTGGGTGTAGTGCCGGATCAGCGGGTGGCGATTTGCGTAGCAAGTTCACCGGCGCGGATAGTGGCGCTGTTGGCGGTGTTAAAAGCGGGAGGCGCTTACGTGCCGTTAGACCCGGCCTATCCGGGCGAACGTCTGGCCCATATTTTGACTGATGCTGAACCGATTATTTTATTGGCAGATAGTGTTGGACGTTCAGCCTTAGATGAGCAAATGCTTGTGGGGCAGACAGTGATTGATCCGCATTTATTGCCTGATCAATCGGATAACAACCCACAACTATCTACATTGACCTCCCGTCATCTGGCTTATGTGATTTACACCTCTGGTTCGACCGGTACGCCAAAAGGGGTGATGGTGGAGCATCGTGGGTTAGTCAACCTTATTCAGGATAAAATCGCTCGATTTGACATTTTCCCCGCTAGCCGGATGTTGCAGTTTGCTTCATTTGGTTTTGATGCGGGTGTCTGGGAAATGATGATGGCGCTATGCGGTGGTGCCGCTCTGGTTATTCCTGATGAGTCTGTTCGCCAGGACCCATACCGCCTTTGGCATTATCTGCAAGAGCAGTCAGTAACGCACGCCTGTTTGACTCCGGCTTTGCTGCGGGATGGGGCTGATTTGCCGGTGATAACGGTAAAACCTACCTTGATATTGGGCGGTGAAGCGCCCAGTGTGGCGTTGCTTAAAGCGTTGCGCAATAAGGCCACGGTATTCAATGCTTATGGTCCAACGGAAATCACCGTTTGTGCAACCAGTTGGCGTTGCCCACTAAACTATACCGATGTGTTAGTTCCCATCGGGCGCCCGACAGCCAACACCCGTCTCTATCTGCTAGATGCCCTCGGTCAGCCCGTGCCGATAGGGGCAGTGGGTGAACTCTATATTGGTGGTGTCGGTGTGGCGCGTGGCTATCTCAATCGTCCTGAACTGACCGACGAACGTTTCCTTGCAGATCCATTTAGTCATATTGCTGATGCCCGGATGTATCGAACCGGGGACTTAGTTCGCTATTTGCCGGATGGCAATCTGGTATTTGTTGGTCGTAACGACCAGCAGATTAAAATCCGCGGTTTCCGCATTGAACCGGGAGAAATCGAAGCCCGGCTGACAGAATACTCCGGGGTGCGTGAAGCGCTGGTACTGGCCTTAGGCGACGAACAGGATAAACGGCTGGTGGCTTATGTAGCGGCGGAAGCGGATGACGGGTTGGTTAACCGTCTGCGTGAACATCTGAGTGGGTTGTTACCTGATTACATGGTACCGGCGGCCTTTGTGCGGTTGGATGCTTTTCCGTTGACGCCTAACGGCAAGCTGGATCGCCGGGCGTTACCCGCACCGGGGGAGGATGCTTTTGCCCGCCAGATCTACGCTGCACCGCAAGGAGAAACCGAAACCGCATTGGCTGCTATCTGGCGTGAATTACTGGGCGTTGAACAGATCAGCCGGTACGACAGCTTCTTTGCCTTGGGGGGCCATTCGTTGCTTGCGGTACGGATGGTTGAACGTTTGCGTAATTTGGGTTTAACGCTGGCAGTACGTGATCTGTTCCAATCCCCGATACTGTCTGAACTGGCGCAAACATTGAGGCTGAATCAGACCGAAAAAGTGCCGGCCAACATGATTACACCGGCCACCACGGTGTTAACGCCAGAAATGTTACCGCTGATCGATCTCACTCAATCTGAAATTGATCACATCGTCGAACAGGTACCGGGTGGGATAGCCAATATTCAGGATATCTATGCGTTGTCGCCGTTACAGGACGGGATCCTGTTCCACCATTTGCTGGCAAACGAAGGCGATCCCTATCTGTTGGCAGGTCAAATGGCTTTTGCTGACCGGCCTCTGCTGGATCGTTATCTGGCGGCGGTTCAGCAGGTGATTGACCGTCATGACATCCTACGGACCGCCTTTATCTGGCAAGGGTTATCCGTTCCGGCGCAGGTTGTTTGCCGTCAGGTGTCGTTGTCGGTGATGGAATTGCCATTAGATCCGGCTGACGGGCCGATCAGCGAACAATTAGCGCAACGGTTTAACCCACGTCAATATCGTCTCGATTTGGGGCAGGCGCCGCTGTTGCGCTTTGTGGTGGCACAGGATAGTGATAGTCGTTGGATTGTTTTGCAACTGATGCATCATTTGATTGGCGACCATACCGCGCTGGATGTGATGAGCCACGAAGTTCAGGCGTACCTTGACGGGCAGGACGGCAACCTGCCAGCCCCGGCACCATTCCGTAATCTGGTGGCGCAGTCCCGACTAGGGATAAGTCAGGAAGAACATACCCGTTTCTTTACCGAGATGTTAGCTGAGGTTGATGAACCGACGTTACCGTTTGGGCTGGCGGAAGTTCGCCATGATGGCTCGCAGATGACCGAATCGCACCGGATGCTGACCCCTGAGTTAAATAACAGTTTACGTGGTCAGGCGCGGCGATTGGGTGTCAGTCTGGCGGCGCTGTGCCATTTGGCTTGGGCACAGGTGTTATCACGTACCAGCGGACAGCAGCAGGTGGTATTTGGCACCGTCTTATTTGGGCGCATGGCGGCGGGTGAAGGGGCTGAAAATGGCATGGGGCTGTTTATCAATACCTTGCCGCTACGGTTGGATATGGATGATACCCCGGTACGAGACAGCGTACAGGTAGCACATCACCGGCTGGCGGGATTATTGGAACACGAATATGCCTCGTTGGCACTGGCTCAACGTTGTAGCGGGGTGCAGGGAGGAACGCCTCTGTTTAGTACCTTGCTGAACTACCGACACAATATAGCTTCGGTGGAATCGAATGAGATCATGAGCGGTGTTGAATTTCTCGGTGCACAGGAGCGGACTAACTATCCGTTTACGCTGTCAGTAGAAGATTTTGGTGATGCGCTGGGGCTGACAGCGCAAATCGTCCAGCCGTTTGATGCCGAGCGGGTGTGTGGTTATATGCAACAGGCGCTGGAAAGTCTGGTGGGTGCACTGGAGCACGCCTCGGAAACCCCGGTTCAGCGGTTGGAAATTTTACCGGCAGTAGAAAGGAAACTGCTACTGAAAGTCGGCAATGGCCCGCAAACGACATATTCCGACCCGTTGTGTATTCATCATCTGTTTGAACAGCAAGTGGCGAAAAATCCTGAGGCTATGGCACTGGTCTATGAAGAGCAGACTCTCAGCTATGCAGAATTGAATGCATATGCTAACCGACTGGCTCATCAGTTAATTGAACTCGGAGTGGAACCCGATCAACGGGTGGCGATTTGTGTCACGCGTTCACCGTCAAGAGTGGTGGCGCTACTGGCGGTACTCAAAGCGGGTGGGGCTTATGTTCCCTTAGATCCAGCCTACCCGGGTGACCGGCTAGCTTATATGCTCACGGATGCGGCACTGTCAGTGGTACTGGCAGATAATGTGGGCCGTACTGCGCTAGGTGAACAGGCGCTTACGGCGTTAACGGTACTTGATCCGACTGTTCTGCCTGATCAGCCGGATAATAATCCGCACGTCCCGGCGCTAACCTCACGACATCTGGCGTATGTGATTTACACTTCTGGTTCCACTGGTACACCAAAAGGGGTGATGGTTGAACATCATGGCTTGGTCAATTTAATTTGGGAGAAAATCACCCAATTTGACATTCGCTCGAATAGCCGGATGTTACAATTTGCTTCATTTGGTTTCGATGCCAGTGTCTGGGAAATCATGGCGGCACTGTGTGGGGGAGCTACCCTAGACATTCCGGTTGATAGCGTTCGTCAAGACCCGCTGCGCCTGTGGCGTTATCTGGAAGAGCGGCAGGTAACACACGCCTGTTTGACCCCGGCTCTGTTACGGGATGGGGCCGATTTACCGGCGATAACGATAAAGCCCACCTTGATACTGGGCGGAGAAGCACCCAGTGCGGCGTTGTTGCAAGCATTACGTGGTCGGGCAACGCTGTTTAATGCTTATGGCCCGACAGAAATCACCGTCTGTGCAACCTGCTGGCGTTGCCCGCCAGACTATACTGATATGCTGATCCCTATTGGGCGTCCGACAGCGAATACAGCTATTTATCTCTTGGATAATCACGGCCAGCCAGTGCCATTTGGGGCAGTGGGGGAATTATACATTGGTGGTGCCGGTGTCGCGCGTGGCTATCTCAACCGCTCTGATTTGACGACTGAACGTTTCCTGACGGATCCGTTCAGCGATCAACCGGGTGCTCGTATGTACCGAACCGGGGATTTAGCCCGCTATCTGCCAGATGGCAATCTGGTCTTCGTTGGTCGTAATGATCAACAGATTAAAATCCGGGGTTTCCGCATTGAACCGGGTGAAATCGAAGCGTGGTTGATGGAGTATCCTGATGTGCGTGAGGCGATTGTATTAGCACTGGGAGATGGTCAGGATAAACGTCTGGTGGCTTATGTCGCATCTGAGGCGGATGACGGGCTGGCTAGCCAATTACATCGTCATTTAAGAGCTTTATTGCCTGACTATATGGTGCCGTCAGCCTTTGTGCGTCTGGACGCCTTTCCGTTGACTCCGAACGGCAAGTTGGATCACCGGGCATTGCCGGTGCCTGATCAGAACGCGTTTGCCCGTCAGATCTATGAAGCGCCACAAGGCGAAACAGAGATCGCCTTGGCGGCTGTCTGGCGTGAATTACTGGGGGTTGAGCGAATTGGCCGGCATGACAACTTCTTTACCTTGGGTGGACACTCGCTGCTCGCTATGCGGATGATCAATCTGGCCGCAGAACGAGGGTTGATTTGCTCATTGAATAATCTGTTCCAATTCCCGGTGCTAGCGGAACTGGTGTCAGAGATCACCTCAGATCCACTGTCTCAATTGCAAAACAGCGCCATACCGGTGCGACCGGATGGAACCGAACCGCCGCTCTTCTTCGTGCCGAGTGGCATGGATGACTATTCCTATGTTTTTGGGCTGGCTCAGCATATTCAGGCGGATTACCCGATTTATGCGCTACCTTGGCCGTCTATCAATGAGGAACAGGCGTCGACCATTGAAGCTCTGGCGACCAGAATGATCACCTTTATGAAAGCAGTGCGACCAGAAGGCCCGTATCGGATATACGGCTACTCTTCTGGCGGTATACTGGCTTATGCCATTGCTCAGCAACTTTTGCATGCCGGAGAGACAGTTAATTTCTTGGGGCTAATTGATACACCTGCTCCGCACTGTTTCAAGACACGAGTCGATCAACCTAAACTTCAGTTCCTTGCTGAATTGGCAAGGCAGTCAGTGGATGAGCATCCTCAAGAGATTGCCGCATTGCATCAGAAAATGGACGAACTGAGTTTAGTGCAATTTATTGCAGCAGCGCAGAAGCTAGAATTATACCCATCAAATCTGCGTCCTGACTTAATTGCCAAACGTTGGGTACAGATGGGAAATTATGTCCAAATGGTCAAAGATTATGAACCGAAATCCTTGGCGATAACGCTACATCAATTCTATGCAATGGAATCTTATCCACAGATTCCATTTGTTACCGATGTTGCGCTACAGTCCGTAACGATGGAACCGTCGTTAGGTTGGGAACAGATAGTTCCTGACTCTTCGCTACAGTTAACCTCGGTTCCGGGGGATCATTTTAGTTTGATGGAAGATAGTGAAAATAAAACTATTTTGGCTAAGACCTTAAGCAGGGCGTTGGCAATGAATTGTGAGGCGGAGGCGCTGTAATGCCAGTGATATTGTGGGATGAAAGGCTGTACTTAAATAAAAATAGTTAAAAATCAATTTGTCCGGTTAACGGTTTTTATAATAGCCGGACAATCTTGCTGAATATAGGCACCGAATGTTAATCACTTCGGTGCCTTATTTTTTATCAAGTCCTACACTTGACGCTGGCGGAGAAATCCTATTTCTCAGCATTGTCTACGCGTGTAAACAATTCTTACACCCTTAAGTATGATAACCACCCATGGAGGTAAATGAGGAAATAGCGTAATCGTTAACTGTCTTTGTTAACAGAATAGCTGTCAGGATAAATATCACTACAGATATTCCGATTAAAACATTTGGCTATATGGGTGAGAGCCATGATTATGCTTTTCTCAGTGAAGAGGGCATGTTGCTATGGGGTTATCTTGATGTCAATAAATGTCATGTTATTGTCATGAAGTTTAAATATTTTGTTCAACATGCTGTTATATCGGTGGTGACAATGGGGGACATTAAAAAATCGTATTTTTTTGAAAAAAAGAGTTGATCTTTATAAGCACCCGTTAAGAAGATAGAAAAAATCAGAAATCGCTCATCCTGTTTATGCATGATGTTATGCAGCGGCTTTTGCGGTAGGTGCTCCTTTGAAAGTAGCTAGTTCCAGTTTACCGAAGGATTTACGTACTGATATAGGGAGAATAATGGAAGTAAGTTTACAACGTGAATTCATTATCGCCGCTGAACTAGTCAATCGCTACGCCAACGGCATGCTGCTCAGTACGCCGTTTTTTCATGAAGCTCTCAACCGTGATGCGAAAAAAGATAGGCACTTATATTCTGTGGCAGTGATATTTCTCTGCCCATTATTATCCCGTTTTAACCTAAAAAGGAAAAGAGAAGGAAAAGAGAATGAAAACTGAGATATTAGCCAATATGCAGACTCGTTGTATCGGGCGTTATCTGATTGATATTCCCTTGGCATTTGAAAACATCATCAACAATGAGATATTTATTGATGATGCAAAAATAGAAACCAAGCGTATGCATCTATCCGCATTTGAACAGCGCATAGAGATAAGAGAGCAAAAATTAAGGACGACTAAAACTGCCGATCCGAAAGATCTGCCCTTTTTAAAGAAAGTTTATCATCTCCAGGGAAAATTATATGGTGTGATTTTTGATAGAAATAATAGTGTCAGTGAACCCGGCTTTTCCAGAATATTAGAAGCCCATTTATATGATAATGAGGTTGCTTTTATTATAGAAATGAAATTTATGGAGATATCAGATGATAAATATAGTTATTCAAGAAACCTTTATATAAAATCTGGATTGAATGAAAGCCAATATAAAATGTTTTCTCAAACTCTGGACAAAATGCAAAGGCTAATTGCCAGAATCAGTGGCAGAAAGGATAGTGATATTCCGATAGAGGTAGGAATCTGTATCCCTGATGGCTTTGTTGCCGACTATAATAATGAAAAAGAAAATATAAAGTTTGTCTATCAAGGAAATCAGGATGATAATTTCACATTCAGTCTTGAAATTATTAATGACTTTAAAGGGGAAGGCACTTTACTTGAACGTATTAGTGCGATTGAAAGGGATTGGTTTATTAACTATGGCAAGGTAATAAGAAAGAGGGAAAGAGAAATAAATGGGATTCATGGGGAAGAGTTATTAGCAGTAGGTATGCAATCTCTTGATAATAATCCGCGTTATCAATTTGATTTTATTGCAAATGATATGGTATTGGATGATAAAAAAATCTGTGTTGTTATTATGTTAATGAATTACCAGTTACCTGCAACGCCATATACCGAAGATGAATTGATCGCGTTTTGGGATGCAATAACGAAAACCTTTCGTAGAGGACCGGATGCTTTCGAATAGCGATGAAGTGAGAGGGATAGTGTTTTAAATAATTCACTAATGGGAGGCTTGATTTATATCGCTAATGGCTTTATTAGATTATATGTTGTTTTTAAGTCCGGTAATATTGGTTGTTGATATACTTATCATTTGTCGGATAGGTTACCCGCAAATGCACATGCTCACCATCCCTCTCAACCCTTTCACATTCTCCCTTGTTTGTAAATTTCTGGTGCTATTATCTCGATGTCGAAGTAAATAAATTTTTAAATAAGAAAAAGAGAGAAAAATTATTTTAATTCGTTTTGCCATAATAGCGTTAATAATGCTGTTTCAGCGGTAGCCTTATTAATAGATCAAGGCTACCGTTATTTATTCTGGTACGTCCAGATTGAATACTATTGTCAGGAACAAAATGGTTTAATAATAAAATTGCTATGACAATAAGAATTTTTCTGGTACATAATGATGAAAATTATTCGCTAAACAATATTCTTCCAGTTGTTGGCTGGAATGAATCCCTATCTTGTTATATATCTGGGCCATATAGGTTTCAATGGTACGATAAGCAATATTTAATATCTGTCTAATTTGTTGTCTGGTGTATTTTTGTAAAAAGAAAAAGATGATATCCCATTCACGCGGCGTAAAAATATCGCTTGGTGGTTGAAGCATAATGGATGCCGGTAGTTTTTTATAATATTGATGTAGGCTGGCTAATGAGTAGCTTTTAGCTTCCCAACAATGATACATGACGCCGATACAATTTCCATCTTCATGATAAAAAGGCAATTTTTCACAAAAGTAAGATGATAACATTTGATCTTGTCCGAATATATGTGTTTCAACTGAACATATTCTCTGTTCTTTTGCCATGACCATACTATCTTGAATAATAAATTCCTTAGCAAATTCAGCGCCGTCCCAAGGGAGTTCATGATCATAAAGTCCATCATAATTAAATGATGCTTTAAAGTTATGAATATATTTCTTTGTTGCTGAGTTACCATAAATGAAATTTGAAGAACTATCTTTTATTCCCCACGGCTCATTGCTGATTGCCATCGTGTTGATAATTTGAGGTGATATCGTATAGTTCTTCATAAAGACTCCTTGAAAATTTTCAGCTTAAATAAACGTTCTACTTTGAGATTCCCTAGCGCTTTCTGGGATATAGCGATAAAATTGATGTTTTTCATAAGAATTTTCTAGTGTTATATGTTATGGCAGAATGAATTGTTGCTTGTTATTTGACTTATTGTTTTGGTTGCCTATTTATTATATTTAAAACAATGAATTATGTAGTAAGGCTTCTTGCAATCAAATAATTTATTAATATTATGAGTGAATTATTTTGTTGCTGGATTGCCGTAAATAAAGCATGAAGAACTATCTTTTACCTCCCTACAGTTCATTACCTAATCTGAGGTGATATTGCATAGTTCTTCTTCATAATAAAAATCTTATTGTGATTTGGGGCCTAAGGAAATATTCTGCTTTCCCGGTTCACAAATCTCTCTGGCACGTAGAGGTCATAGTCATTCGTGCGGCAATATTCTTCTAATTGACGGCTAGAATGAACACCAATTCGTTTATATATTCGTGAGAAATGGGTTTCAACCGTACGATAGGAGATATTTAACATCCTACCGATTTGCTTACTGGTATACTTATGTAACATGAGGAAAATAACATCCCATTCCCGTTGCGTAAATATATCAGTTGGTGGAGAGAACAGAATAGATGATGGTAGTTTTCCATAAAATAGACGGGTAAATGAGAAATCCTGAGCTTTCCATGCATGGGCAATGATGCCGATACATTCGTTTTCATCATTATAGAATGGATATTTTTCACAGAAATAAGATGATAGAAATTTATCTTTTCCAAACATATGTGTTTCAAGTGAACATATTCTTATGTCTTTCTCCATTACACTTTGATCGTGAATAACAAATTCTTTTGCAAATTCAGCACCATCCCAAGGAAGTTCATTGTCATACCGTCCTTCATAATCAAATGATTTTTGAAAATTTTGAAGAGATTTACATGCCTCGTTGCCAAAAATCCAGCACGACTTTTTATCTTTGATCCCCCAAGGTTCATTACTTTGCTGCATGGTATTAATGACTTGAGATGAAATATTTATCCTATTAAATTTTCTCATAATGAGATCCTGCCGTGTAATTAATGTTTTATAAATTTACAATTCCTTACTACCAATAGTAATAAAACGTTCAGGAATATAAAGATGATAGTTATTCTTCTTACAGAAATCTGCTAATTCTATCTGTGGTGGTAAATTAAATTTCTGGTAAATTGACTGAATATGATTAACAACATCTTCTGTGCTCATCGTTAATTCTTCACCGATGCTCTCTTCATCCTGTGATCGCAGGGTTAGAAAAAGCACCTCCCACTCGGTTTGCGTCAATAGATTATTTGGTGGCGTAAATTCCAGGTTTGATGGCGATGTTCTGTCATAATAGTAAGAAACAGAAAAGTTTTGAGGTTGATACATATGAAAGAAGATCCCAATGCAATCATTATTCTCATCATAAAGGGGAAATTTATCACAAATATAGCTTTGTTTGACGTTATTTTCTCCAAACCGATGTGTTTCCAGTGAAGTGATGCGTTGCATAGTTTGGATGGCTTTTTGATCCTGACGGTGGACTTCTTCTGCATATTCGGCGATAGGCGAGGGTAATTCACCCATGGTAAGCCCGATAATATCGAAATCTTCAGGAAGGTTGAGTAGTTGATAGAAAGCAGGGTTAGCATAAATAAATCTTGACTGATGATCTCTGGCACCCCAAGGTTCATTGCTTTTGTCCCACATCAGGGTTAATTGTGGTGTAATAAGAGTGGATTTATTTCGTATGTTTGACATAGTAACTCCTAAATTCCTATTTAAATCATTATCTGAATGGTTGCTTTTTCGATTATGTCTTAAGTGGACAGCCATATAATAGAATATAATGCTTTTCTCGTCAAAAAGCGTATGTTTATTAATTGAATTTTTACTATTTAATAATGAAACTTTAAATAGAGAGGAATATAACTATATATACTATTTTAGATGAAGATTATTTAAATGATTTATTGAAAAATCAAGTAGAGGTTGTTGCTGTGCTCGCTGCTGTGCCTGATATCAGCTATTTTTAGCTGAAAAATAGGTATTATTAATGGTCAATAATTGCAGATTATAGTTGAAATTATCAGCATCCTCATTGTTGTCAGTTGTTCAATAATTATTTGTCCTAATGCTTAAGAGCTGTTCTGTTAAACTATTTGATTTACTCGTCTTTGTAATAAAGAGAAAATCTGAACAGCGGCATGAAAAAAATGATGGTTTTTGGTCATATTTTTGATGTGACATAAAGATTGGACTAAATAGATTACGCCTGTTGTGTTAAGTATATACCCGTTATCTTTCAAGTTACCTCTTTGTTGGCTGCACTCACTCACCCCGGTCACATCGTTCTCTATGCTCCCGGGGATTCGCTCCCTTGCCGCCGCGATGCATCTTGAAATCCATAGGGTATATGCTCTTAGCTTTTTACATTGTTTGTGCTCATTACCCTTTTAAAAGGGTAGTTGACAATAGTGACTCTCTTGGGATTAAGTAGTAAATACTTAATGAACGACGCTAACATAAATTTTTTCCTAACCTTATTAGTTCATATTCAAAGGACTTGAGTAAAAAGCCAAGTTGTGATTCAGAATGCATTATTGACGAATTTTATCTTTGAGTTACTTTCTCTTGATAGGTATCAAGAATCAGAGGATATCCTAATTGGTAGAATTTCATATAATGATTTTAACTTTATCGACAAAGAGGTAATTAAAACAGGTAAGTAAATAAAGGGGTATGCCGCTTAATTGCGGCGGATTCGACTAATAAGTTAAATTTTCCTGCATTTCTGATGCAATAATGTTAATAATTTAACCTTAGTAATTTTATTTATGAAAATTTTTTAATTATACTAATAAAAACAAAAAGTTAACCTGTAAGTTGATATTATTTTTCACTATTTTATTTGTATTGTTAATATCAATGTAGGGATATAGGGCAATATATGGGGGGTAAACAGACTTTCTTATATATTAATATTGATTTTGAGTTTTTGCTCTATATTATTTTATTCTGCTTATTCATTTAACCGTATTTGTAGATATATAAGTCCATTATGTCTCTGAGCTTAGGGTTTTTGCTTCACTATATATTTTATAATCTTTGTCAGTAAATTTCTTGTTGAGGAAGAAATATGTTTAAAAATTTCGAACAAATCACTTCTGATATCAGTTATAACAAAGGCGTTTTTTTTCATTATTTCGTTGATTAGAAAGAAAACAATCAATGGAGTAATAACTCAATAGAGTTAGAATAATCTATCTAATTAGACATAATTTTATAAATAATGCCTGAGTGATGGCTGTCATTATATTTTTTTACCGTGGGAAGAACGGTGGATTTGCTCTGTCCGCGGAAAACTAGATTCTCAAAACCGCTTCTGTATCTGTCAGATGCAGTGGTTTTCTATTTAACCTCAGTTTAAATTAAGGGATTGTTTATGGGAAAATCATCAAACCGCAGTACAGAATATTTCTTTACTGGAAAATACTACGACGATGATGATGGCAATAATATTGTTGCTATTGGTGTCGGAGGGGTTATTTATGCCAAAGGGGGAGATGATCGTATTATCCTCGGGTCAATTGGAGCAACAGTTTATGCCGATTCTGGCAACAAGGTAGTCGATGGTAGCGCCGGATATTTAAAAGTAGTGGATAAGGAAGGTAATCTGGCCGTACATGGCGCTGCGGGTTATTCGGGTATTGATAAAAGTGGTAATGGTAATATTTCATTTACTGGTGCGGCAGGGGGTGTTTTTATGGATCATCAGGGTGACCACGGTGATCTCAATTTCTCAGGAGCAGCGGCTTATAATGGCCTGAATCGCAAAGGACAATCCGGTAATGTGACTTTTAACGGTGTTGGTGGTTATAACGAATTATGGCATGAAACGAATCAAGGTAATTTAAATTTTGCCGGCGCTGGTGCCGGTAATAAAATTGACCGTACCTGGTATGATCACTATGAGACAAGCCACGGTGATGTGAAATTTGACGGTGGGGGAGCAGCGAATAGTATCAGTTCGTTGGTTGAAAGTGGCAATATTAATTTCACAGGTGCCGGGGCTGATAACCACATTATACGTAAAGGTAGAGAAGGCAATATTATTTTGCATGGCGCCGGGGCATCAAACCGTATTGAGCGTTTGCGCCAAAGTCAAGATCAATATGGACAGACGCACGGTAATATCGAATTTGAAGGTGCAGGGGGTTATAACCGGATCTATTCTGATGTCGCACATGGTGATATTACTTTCGATGGTGCCGGTGCTTACAATGAAATATCAAGAATCGACGCAGATAGCGGTTCTCGTGATGGCACTCTGGAATATGCTAAAGCTGAAGAGATTGTATTAATAACGGCGACGATGGGAGGAAGTTGGATTCAGCAATCCCAACAAGTAACAGGTATTAAATCAACTATCGAGCCTAACACTTACCTCTTTGCATTTGCCGATGAAATGTACACTAAGATTAGCAAAGTCCAACTCCGAAATGATCCTGAAACCGGTAAGCTCAATTATTACGCCACTTCTTGGTATAAACAGGGAAATCACCTTAAGAATCTTGCTACGGAGAATATCTCTTCAAGCAATGGATTTACTGATATAGGCATCAATGGTGGTTACCGTCTCTCTAATTTAGTCTTCGAACATCATCACCCTGTTATTATTCAACATACTGTTGAAGAAGATTTGCAGGAGAACCAGTGGGTGACTTATGCCGGTGGAACCAATGCCCGAGCAGGAGATATCACGTTAATTGATGCCAAGATGCATGGGTATGCAATCCATTCTGGTGGTTTGATATTAGATGTTTCAGCGGTGAAATCGAACTGTCAACCGAACACTTATATTTATGCCAAGTATGTTGAGTCATATACCAAAGTGGTGATGGTTGAATTGGCGAATAATCCTGAAACCGGCGCGCTGCAATATTATGCCAGTGCGTGGTACAAAGCAGGTGATCATACCGGTAATCTGGCTGCTGAAGATTTTTCATTCAAAAATGGTTATCGCTCAATGGGTATGGGCGGATATTCGCTAACTAATCTGCAATACAAAGTGAATTCAGTATGCCGTGTTTCTGAGCACTTAGCACACACTGAGGAATATAGTTATCAGGAGTTGGTGAAATCATCTGCGGGCATAGGTGACAGCTCCGGTGATATTGATTTCAAGGGCATGGGGGGTGGCAACGTCATTACCTCCAGTGTCACACGTGGTAATGTCAATTTTGAAGGCGCGGGTGCTGCTAATGTCATCGTGAAAAAGGGGGAACAGGGCGATCTGACGTTCCGTGGTGCAGGTCTGGCAAACGTATTGGTTCATCAAAGCCAGCGTGGAGAAATGGATGTTTACGCTGGCGGTGCAGCGAACGTATTGGTTCGAATCGGTGATGGGCGATATCTGGCTTATCTTTTGGCAATGGGTAATATTTCGATTCATCAAGGTAATGGCGATAGCCGAGTTATCATGTTTGGGGGTTACAACACTCATGACCAAATAGGTAATGGCAACGCTAATTGGTTAGGTGCCGGCGGTTTTAATGTGATGACCCAAACAGGTAAGGGGAAGGTCTCCTCGGTACTGGTGGGTGGCGCCAATGTGCTGACCAAGCTTGGTGCCGGTGATTTGGTTGCCGGTATGCTTGGTGGCGCGAACATTATCACGCATCTCGGCGATGATAAAATATCAGGCACCACGGCGGTTGCATTAGGTGGTGCCAATATTCTGACGAAAAAGGGCAGAGGTAAAGCTATTGCGCTGATGGGCGGTGGTGCCAATGTGTTTACTCACATTGGCAATGGAAGTACGACGGGGGTGATGTTAGGTGGCGCTAATATCTTGACCAAAATCGAAAATGGTGACACCACGGGTATCATGCTCGGCATAGGTAATGTGCTGACTCATGTCGGTGGCAATCAGACTCTGGGAGTTATGGGAGCCGCAGGCAATGTCTTTACCAAAGTGGGTAATGGAACGGCGATTGCGGCCATGATTGGTGTGGGCAATATCTTTACTCATGTTGGCAACGGTGATGTATGGGGATTGATGGGGGGATTGGGGAATGTTTTTACCAAAGTGGGGGATGGTAAAGCGTTGGCATTGATGATAGCCGCCGGCAATGTGTTTACTCACATTGGTGATGAAATGAGTGTTGCCTTGATGTTGGCTAAAGGCAATATCGCCACCAAAGTGGGTAACGGCATGACGCTGGCAGCAATGATCGGTGAGGCCAATGTGATGACCCATATTGGTAATGGCTCAACCTTTGCCGCGATGATCGGGCAGGGCAATATCCTGACGAAAGCGGGCAATGATTTGGCGCTCGGTTTGATGATTGGTGAGGCCAATATCTATTCGCATGTAGGTAATGGCACCAGTATTGGCTTGTTTGCCGGCGAGCTGAATGTAATGACCAGGGTTGGTGATGGTACAACATTGGCGGCAATGTTTGGTCAAGCCAATATCATGACTCATTCCGGCAATGGCTTAACCGGCGTTTTAGCGTTAGGAGAGGCGAATATTGTCACCAAAGTGGGCGATGATTTTATGGGGGTGGTTGCGGCGGCGGAGGCGAATGTCATCACTCATAAGGGATCATCAACTACTGTTGCCGTGCTATTCGGTAAGGGCAATATTCTAACGAAGGTAGGGGACGGGACAACAGTCGGTTTACTTATTTCCGATGTGGGTAACATCATGACCCATGTTGGTCATGGCGTGACGGTGGGGTTCGCCAAAGGGAAAGCCAATATCATTACCAAAGTGGGGGGTGGTATCGGCGTTAATGCTGTTTGGGGGGATGCTAATATTCTAACGCAGGTTGGTGATGGTGACCGTTATAACTTCGCGAAAGGTAAAGCAAACATTATTACCAAAGTGGGTAATAATCAGCAAGTCACGGTTGTTCAGGGTGATGCCAATATCATCACCCATGTGGGGCAAGGTGATGATTATACCGGCGCTTGGGGCAAAGCTAATGTGATTACCAAGGTCGGTGATGGGCGCAATGTCGTGCTTGCCAAAGCGGATGCCAACATTGTGACTCAGGTCGGTAATGGTGACAGCTTTAATACCTTGTGGAGTGAAGGAAATATTGTCACCAAAGTGGGTGACGGTATGCAGGTTACTGCGGCAAAAGGCAAAGCCAATATCACGACCACGGTGGGGAATGGTTTAAGTGTCACCGCGACGCATGGCGATTTTAATGTCAATACCAACGTGGGTGATGGTGTTTCCGTTAACGCAGTGTGGGGTGAATATAACGTTAATACTAAAGTCGGGCAGGGTCTTAATGTTGCGATCATGAAAGGTAAAAGCAATGCCAATATTCATGTTGGTGATGGCCTGGGGATTAACGCCTCTTATGCACGTAATAATGTGGCGATTAAGGTGGGTAATGGTGATTTCTACACGCTTTCTATTGCAGAAAGCAACACGCAAAGTAATAACCTCCCCTTACTGTTTAAAAGTATTAAACAAACTGTGTTAAATGTGGAAGGTAGCCACGCAATTAACTATCTGATTCACGGTAATGAGGCGAATACTTCTGGAACCCATAAAGGCCGAGGGGCGATTAATTTAACCGAAGTTTCTGCCATTGATGGTTTCCAGATGAATGCCATTGATGAAGTTGATTCGGATCTGCGTGATAAATTAAGTGGCACGGTAACTCAGGTGGAGACTCCTGATACTGAGGCTATCCAGAATGCCTTGCATATTGGAGACAAGGTTGATTCGACTCAGAGTGAATCATCATCGCAAGCTGATGCTGTTATTAAACATGCAGAACAGGGCAGCGCTGCGCAAAATGCGTTAAGTGATAAAGAGAAAGCGGAGGAGAATCGCCGTATTCTGGAACAAGAAAGGGATGACCAACTTAAAACAATTTCAAAATCACAATTCCAATTGGAATCAACGGATCAAAATGCGCTGAAGACCAATGGACAAGTACAGCGTGATGCAATAAGTGGAGAAGAGCGAGCAGTAATGAAGGAACTGTTCTCCATGACTCAACGTCTGGATGCGCTTAATGGCTATGGGAATTACGCTGGTCAATCGGGTGATGAGTGGCGTGACCGGTTTGCTGCGGGATATTTGGACCGTACTCAGGAGAAATTAGATGACACCAAATTTATTTCACAGAAAAAATTAGCGGGTTTACAGCCGCGCCTTATTGATAACCAACAACAAGTAAAAAATGCAATTGGCAAATCAGAAGCAGGTTTAGAGCAAGGTTATCAGAATATAAAGAACGCAGACGACAATATTGAGGATGCGCGTACAAAAGCGAAATCAAGACAGAAAGAAGCAGATTTACAACGCCTGCGGGCAGCAAAAGCGGAAAGTGATGCCTATGCCGTGTATGAAGAAGCGAAACAACGCGGTGAACATGATAGTTCGGTGGCGAAAAATAAAGTCGCTCAGGTACAGGCTGATGCGAAAGGTGCGAAACAGGCTGGTGATGCAAAACCCGATCGTAGCGGGGCGACCGGCAGTGGCTTGTCTGGAAAAGCGTATACACCAATCGACGTAGCGAAACCGAAAAGTCATATCAATCCTGAATCCAAAACGGAAGCTAATGGCTGGAACAGTGAAGATCTAACGCTAACAGCCACAGATTTGGCGGCATTGAGTAGTGCGCAACAGGCGATTAATCGGCTACAGATCAACAGGAGTATTCGCGCAGAAAATGTTGGTGCTTCGATCATTTCCCTGCTTACCGGAACGTCATCCGATAGGGTTGTGGAACCTATTTCGAATCAACCTGGAAAGTTAACCAAAAAAGCACCTGTAATTTCGGGTATCAATTTGCAAGGATTGGGGCAAACGGCTGGTGGAGATAGCCTTAAATCTCATTCTTCCATCCTGAGAGAGTTTGAGCCTTTCTTGCTGAATCAAGGTGACAAACGGTTTATTGATTCGACAAAAAGATATCTTGGTCAGATAAATACCGATCGGCCCAGTAAGGCGCTGGTGGCAGTACGTGAGGCTTTCAACAATACGGTCGAACAACCTAATGAGCAGCATGTGTTGCAGCTTGAGCAAGCGCTTGCTCATTGGCAACAGCATGATCCCAATGAATTTACCAAGCGTGGTCGATTAGTCAAAAGCCTGCGTTTTGAGATGGGGGAATTGGTTGCTTACCTTCAGGCAAAAAGAGCTGAATCAGCCGGGATTTTAGGGGTTAGCTTAGCGCCTGACCATGTTGCACTGTTTGATCAATATGTATCCTTTGATGGATTCGGGCGTGTGGTAGGTCTGAAAGGTGATATCGCACAAAGCGAGATTAATCGTCTTACTGATTTACAAATCAAGCCATTGACTCAGATTAACTCTGCGGCGGAACGGGAAGCGCCTAAAACTGAAGGTGAAAGCCTGATCGTTTTCATTAGCCGATTGCAACAAGAAGCTATTCCTGAAGGTATGCCACTAATTGAACGGGCCAAAAACCTTTGGTTTAGCGGACAAGTAACCCGACAGGAAACCATTAAGCTATTTGAGGATGCGGCTACCCAGTTGCAGACACATCCTGAATTACACACGTTAGCTCAGCAGTTACTGGCTGATGCCGGCAAAGAAAAGACGACGGGGCAATATATTGACAACCTGTTTGGCCGCCATTTTGATTCTGAATTGGCCCATGAATTGGTGAAAACAGCGCCACAGGATGCCATGACCATTTCCAGGCAGACAGGACAATTTCTGGTAGAGAAATTTGAACAGTGGATAGCAGGTTTTTATCCTGATGTAGCCGAGCGTGAGAAGATTATTGCTAAAAAGATGACGGGGTTCGCTAGGGCCATTAACAAGGACTTTCGTCCCTGGTTTAGTCGGGTGCCTGAATTGACGACGTTTCTGGATGAACCGACTTTTGCCAATTTCAACGTCATGATGACTCAGGTTGATGATGGTTTTGCTGTGATTAAGGTGCCATTTCTGGCAGTAAAAATGGCAATTACCCCAGGAATGGGGATGGATCGTGCAGAGTGGAAGGTTAAAGGGGATCGTTTCTATGAAGATGTTATCACCAAAGCCCGTTCGACCAGTAGTCAACTGACTAGCGGGGCTGATGTCACGTATGAAGTTGAAATAACCGAAAAGCAGACTAACGATTATGGTACTGCGTTACCCTACCAGCCTGCTAATAACAAGCATGATGACTTTTTGTATGGCAGAAAGGTTGCTACGGGTCGAATTTTGGTCCCCGGATGGGAAACGAGATTTGAGTATAATGCGTTAGCGCAAGGTCATTCTGTGGTAACGGGGGCTTCTGGCTCGACCAATATCATGGTTCACCTCAATAACTATATTGCTAGTGAACAGCCTACTTTCTCGGCCAGACAGAGCTATCTCAACACGCTGGCGTTTCTGGTATTTGATGGTGGTCATTCTGTCAACGAAAGTCTGGCGGTTTATCGGGCACTACAGGTAACCGGTGATGAACAACGTAAGCAGTTACTAAATAGCTACACTGCCAATTATCGGGATCTGTTGGATATTGCCGGTGAAGAAGGCAAAGTGTGGGTAAGTCGGGCGCTGGATAACGCTTTCCAAGAAACTGGGGAATTCTATCAGAAACATGCCAGGGTGAAACCACAAAGCCGCCCTACAGTGGAGGAGTTAGATGAGTTATCGAGTAAGAATAAGAAGTCAGAACCTACTATCATCGACGATACTCATCAAGATAAGAAAACGAGCAGGCTACTCGGTGACTGGCAAATAGAGAAGGTGACGCCACAAGCTGATGGTCGTGAAACTCGCTTTGATGGTCAGATTATTATCCAAATGGAGGATGATCCGGTCGTTGCCAAAGCCGCGGCTAATCTGGCGGGTAAACACTCAGATTCTAGCGTAGTGGTTCAACTTAATTCTAAGGGCAAATATCGTGTGGTTTATGGTGATCTTGCCAGATTATCCGGTAAGTTACGTTGGCAGATTGTCGGTCATGGTCGTGATACGTTGGAGCAGAATAACATTCGTCTGAGTGGTTACGCTGCTGATGAACTGGCGACCAGATTAACGCGGTTTTATCAGAACGTTAATCAGGGTAACAGCATAACTCACAAACCTGATCACATCAGTATTGTGGGCTGTTCTTTGATAAGTGATGACAAACGGGATGGCTTTGCTCGTCGCTTTATCACAGTGTTGGATAAACAAGGCATTCGCAGCGATGTTTCCGCTCGCAGTAGTGAAGTGGCTGTTGATGCCAGTGGACGCAAATTTACCCGTGATCAACATAACCAATGGGTTAACAATTTGCCTGATAATAAAATCGTATTGAGTTGGAATAACCAAAATGAGTTGATCACGCATACCGAGCTAGTTCGCCGTGGTATTGCCGAAAGTGATATTAACTTCTCTAGGGTAGGACATACCGAAGCTGATACTGTTATTAAAGGAGCGATCGCGGGTAACGTTGAACAATTTGTTAAACCAAACAAACGTAAAAATACGATTCAAATTGATTCCAATGAGAAAGCGAATAATCAGCTCAGTTACTCCGGTAATATCCAGGTGAATGTGGGAGATGGGGAGTTTACCGCACTCAATTGGGGAACCTCGAACGTTGGTATCAAAGTGGGTACCGGTGGTTTTAAATCACTGGCCTTCGGTGATAACAATGTGATGGTGCACATCGGTAATGGCGACAGTAAACAGAGCTTCGATATTGCAGGTTATCAAGCGCTTGAAGGGGCGCAAATGTTTATCGGTAATCGTAATGTCAGCTTCAACCAAGGCCGCAGTAATGACCTGATTGTGATGATGGATAAATCCATCCCAACGCCGCCGTTGGTTAATCCGTTTGATGGTGTGGCGCGTATTACCGATGTACTGCAAGGTGTCGCGGGTTCCAGTGAGGATCAGGATTGGTTAGCGGCACAAGACCAGCAGTGGACCATCGCCGGTGCGAAGAAGTTTGTAGAGGATATGTCCGGTTTGGACCAAACCAGCAGCGTGGACTACAACACATTGACTGATCTGGATTCTCAACATGAGCGTAGCAGCCGTGGTTTGAAGTATGATGCTGAATTGACATTGAACAAGAAGTTTAATCAGTGGCTAGGCGAACATGGCAAGGGCACTGGTATGGGCAAAATAAGTCGTATAGAACAATTCCGTCAGGCCAATCAAAAACTGGCTTTCAACTTTGCTGTAGGTGGGCGTGGCGCCGATATCCAGGTGACAACCGGTAACTGGAACCTGATGTTCGGAGACCATATCCAGTCGATTCTGGATACTAACTTGGGTTCGCTGTTTGGCTTGATGACGCAGCAATATTCGGCAACCGGCATGGCGAAGACCACCTTTACCTATAATCCACAGGGCTTACCGCGTCAGCTTAAGAATAAACTGATTGGCCGATTAGCGAGTGTAAATGCAGATACCACCTTAGCGGATATTTTTGGCGTGAACTACACCGCAGAGGGGAAAATTATTTCCTGTACAGGCAAAGCGATTGATGGTGAGGCAATTCTGCAAGAGATGCTGGAAGTGATTGGGGAATTTAGTGGTAGTCAACTACAAGTTTTCACCAATCCAGAAAAGTTACTTGATAGCCTGGAGGCGGGCATTGATATGGGCGAGGAAGGTGTCAGGTCATTTGTGGAGAGTCATGGCCTGAAAGAGAAAGCGCCTGATGAGAGTCAGGAATCAGGATCTTCGGTGAGTATCAATGGAGAAAATGCTCAGACCAATAATAAATCAAAGCCTGCATTTGGTTTTAATGCGCTGAACTTACCTAATCTGTTTGCAACGATGTTTAGCGAAAAGAAGCAACGAGAGATGAAATCGTTAGTGGCTAACCTGAAAGAAAACCTGACGACAGATCTGCTTAATATGGAAGAAAAAACGTTTGATTTCCTGCGTAGCAGCGGTCATCTGCAAGGGGATGGCGATATCCACGTATCGTTGGGGAACTATAACTTCAACTGGGGCGGTGACGATAAAGATCTTGGCGCTTATCTGGGAGATAACAACAACTTCTGGGGTGGTCGTGGTAGTGATGTCTATTACTCGCTAGGTACCTCCAATATTTTTTCAGGTGGTGAAGGTAATGACTTAGGCGTCCTGATGGGGCGTGAAAACTGGATGTTTGGCGGTAAGGGGGATGATACCGCAGTGGTGGCCGGGCGTATTAACCATGTCTTTATGGGGGAAGGCAATGACCAGACATTTGTCTTTGGTGAAGGCGGTTTTATTGATGCGGGTAACGGGCAGGATTACGTTGTCACCTCCGGCAACTATAATCGGGTGGATACTGGGGAAGGTCAGGATTATACGGTGATCATCGGCAATAATAATCAGGCCGAACTGGGAGGAGGCGACGACTTTGCCAGAGTATTTGGTAATGACAACCGGATTGATGGTTATTCCGGCAATGATGCGATTAAGCTGATGGGCTACCATGCGGTAATCAACGGTGGAGAAGGTGATGATCATCTGATAGCCGCAGCGATTTCGAAGTTCAGCCAGTTTGATGGCGGTGAAGGTCAGGATCTGCTGGTGTTAGGCGGGTATCAGAACCATTTCCGGGGCGGTGCAGGTGTGGATAGCTTTGTGGTCAGCGAAGAAGTGATTGATAACCGAGTGAGCGATATTAACGCAGAAGATATGATCTTGTTTAACGGTGTTGACTGGCAAAATTTGTGGTTCCAGCGTAGCGGGTATGATCTGGTGCTGTCAGTGAATCGCCATACTCAGGACAACACGGCTCAAGGGAGATTTGAATCGGTGGGTTCTGTCATCTTTAATGATTACTTTAATGGCAATCGCGCTAAATTGGTGACTCGGATGAGTGATAAGAACGCATCAGGGGATCGCGAATTTACGGCACTGTCAGATAATGCTGTGGATTCCTTGATCCAGGCAATGAGCAGTTTTGCTCCGGCAGTGGGTGATAATGGTTTTATTGAGAGTCTGGACAGTCAGGCGAAAACGGCTATCGCAACGGCGTGGACTGATGTCACGATTGGTAAGGGGAAATTTGCTTAATTAACGGCAGATTTGCTTAAGGGCGGCAATTTCAGAATCATGTAAATTCAAGCTCGGCTTTTTCGGTAAATTGTTGGCAAAAGTCATCGATGTTGCAGTAAAGTTCTTCTAGATTATACATGCCTGAGGATTTCTACGATTTTGTTTTCTTGAGCAGAAACTTTGATTAAGCCTCAGGCACTTACTGCCTATCCTAATAGGACTATTTTATTTGCCCTTCTTTGCCATAAAGAGCGAACTTGGGCAGTGCTCAGACAAAAGCATTAGCTTTTGACCGCACTTTACAATTACGCCTATTGGGATAGGCTCTTAGTTCCCTTCTTAAACAAACCTCAGGTCAACTTAATTAACTGCTTTAAAATTAATTTGGCTATAGAACCATTCCATAATCTCGGCGATAAGGTTTTTAACTTCATTCGAAGTTGATGAAGTTATAGTGATTTCAGCTATAACTTGGCGCTCGTCAGAAAAATAATCTCCATCCTTAGCAAAAGTTTTATAGCTTGTAACTTGAGGGAAAGGGCAAGATTCAGGAATATTATAAATATAAGAGTTGGTTAATTTATTTGGTATAATTATCCATCCGCAAATTGAGCTTGGCCTAATATTGATAGAGTCAAGCTGTTCATTTGACACATTACCAATGTAAGCATTAAATGCAATCTCTTGTGGGTTGATGCCAAATATATTTTCTATCGCAGTCATTACTGGCCCACCGCCTGCACGAGCAGCGATTTCGCATAATTTAAA
This sequence comes from Photorhabdus kleinii, assembly GCF_025384885.1. Classification (NCBI taxonomy): domain Bacteria; kingdom Pseudomonadati; phylum Pseudomonadota; class Gammaproteobacteria; order Enterobacterales; family Morganellaceae; genus Photorhabdus; species Photorhabdus kleinii. Next base: position 10,796 of record NZ_JAJAFY010000022.1, on the reverse strand, counting down.
ACTTCCGTCAGAACATAGGAAAACTTCTGCATGAAAAGCAAAATTCACAGGTGAAGGAAGTGCCCCAATACATTTTCTTACATATTTTATTATTCTATCAAACAGTTTATCCTCAGGTAATAACAAACAACTTGAAATATAGTTTCCATCCTGAAAGTCCATGCAATTTGACACATATAATGAAGGCCAAATAAATCTTATCTGATTATTTAAGACAACTCCATCAACATGATACATTGGGCTATCAACAAATTCCTCGACCATCATATTAATTAGCTCTTCGGAATTTTTCTTTAATCCAATATATAAAGAATTATGGAGATCATTGTCATTTTTCAGTATTGAAATGCCTCGTGCACGTTTAGAAGTTCGTGGTTTGAGTATGACGGGATAATCATGCTCCTCAATGAATTTGATAACATCTAGAGCATTTTTTATCAATGAAAACTTAGGGATGGAAACATTATTTCTTTCCAAAATCTTTTTCATCACACCTTTGTCTCTATATGCTTCTATTGCCTCGACACTTGCACCTGACAGACCCCATTTATCTCTTATGTAAGCAGCGGATAATAAGTCAAACTCTCTGACCCCTATAACGTAATCAAAGACCGTTTCTTTTCTCAACTTTTCTGCATGATAAAAAATAAGGTCATCATTATCTGGATGTAAACTTTCAATACCAACAACTTTCTTAAACGATGAAATCACTTCATTGCTCATTAGCCTTAATGATTCGATAGAGGTAATTAAATAGCAATTGTGATCTTTATACCATTCACTTACAGGGTTAGAATTAGAGGATTCAAAATCAATAATAAGCAAATTCATCTTATACACACCTTAGCAGTCAGCGGATTTAGGAAACTTAGCAGGAACCCAACTTTCTTTTAACCAAATAATCAGCATGAATATTGATTCAATTAAACGATACACGAGAAACGAAAACCATAGTATTTCAATGCCATGATTTTTGAAAAGACAAAGATAAATAGCTAACGGTATGAAAAAAAACCACTGCAATGGCACAGTAACCATTGTCAACTGCCGGTTGAAACCTGCTCCAAACATAGAGAATTTTAATATTTGAGCAAAAACCTCAGAAAAAACAAACAATACCGTTATTTTAAACAATCCTATATAATTATTTACTATAAAATTATCTTTTATGAATAAACCCATAATGTAATGTGGATTTATCAAAATGAAGAGTTGAATAGTGAATATTCCAAAGCCTAACTTTACCGCAATATTACCCCACGATTTAGCATCCTTATATTTATTTGCTCCAAGAGATCGACTCACATAAACCGCAGAAGCCATTCCCATTCCGATTAACGGTGTGATGCTTAGCAGAATAAGATTATTGAGAACTGTTATCACTGCCAAAGCGGAAGAATTCATTTGGCTAGCAATAATGAACATGACTGCAAACCCACCCGAAAAGAAGAGTTGCTGTATACCTGCATAGAAAGAAAGTTTTGATATCTCACCGATCTGTTCAAAAATTTTAGTAACTTTAAAAAAACGATATTTAGAATCTATAAAATATCCACTGAAATAAAACAAGCAGGCACCTATATAAAAAGCACAACATGTTCCCAATCCAGCACCTCTGATTCCATACCCTAAGGAAACGAGTGTAAAACCTATTAAGAAATTAAAAAAATAAGTAGAGAAGATTATTAATACACTCATTTTATTCTCACCGATCCCGCCATAGTAACCTCGAAAAGCCCTGACAATCCCTATAGCTGGAGCACCTAACACTAGAGCTTGAAGGTAAGTTATACAGTTAGAAGCTAAAACTTCATCATGAATAAACAGTGTTATGAATTTTGGGATAAAAAAACCTAAGCCTATGATTAATATACCTAAAACTATAGCAACAAATATTGCACTATGAAGCGCATTAATACCTTGATTTATTTTTCCAGCACCAATGCTCTTACCAACTACAGTTTGAACGCTTATGGTTATACCAGTTACACAACTGGTCATTATCGAGAAAATAAATCCGCAAAGACCAACAGCGGCGATGGCATTCATGCCGATCCTACCTACAATGAACATATCAATAATGCTATTTAAGCTTTGTGAAAGCATAAGCAAAATAAAAGGGAAGGCAGTAATTAAAACTTGCTGATATGATTTGAAGTTAATTCTGTTATTCATTCACATCACCAGATTGGTTTTCTTCACAAGAAGTAATATCTAATAAAAATAAAAGGCAATCGACATCTTTTTTATTGCTTACTGACGCTCGTATCCAACCTGGGAGTCCAAAAAGACCACAATCACGAACCATAACTCCAAATTTTTCTGCCTTTATAAGAAAATCAGTATTTCCCATAGGGGGTTTAAAACATACAAAGTTAGTAGAGGATGGTATATATGTCACCTCAGACTTACTAAATGATAATTCAATAGTGGATATTAACTTTCTCACTGTTCTTACATTGATGGATAAAATATCACTGGCAAGAACTTCAGAAGCCATCCTTTGAGCGAAACGGTTTATTCTAAATGGCAAGGCGAGAGCAGTTAAGGAGACAGCATGAATTAAATCTTTAGGGCCTACCGCAAAACCCACCCGTAATCCAGCAAGGCCATATGCTTTGGAAAAAGTCCGCAACACAATAGCCCTTCCACCATTAGCTATATATTTTAGAATAGAGTTCTTATTTTCATCAAAAAATTGAATATAAGCCTCATCAATGATGGGGATAACTCTTTTATCATTCATTATCTCAATGAAATTGATAACTTCATTTACGCTTACTATACTTCCAGTCGGATTGTGAGGGTTGCATAAATAAGCAAGAATAACATCGCTAGCAATATTTTTCTGATAATTAGCAATACTACATCTCATATCATTTAAAGGAACGTATATAACATTTCCCCCGACAATTTTTGCTGATGTCTCATAACCGGGAAATGTGGCCTCACTGGTCAATATAGTCTTTTTGTTTTTTAAAAAAGTTAAACTTAAGAGAAGAATTATTTCATCTATACCATTTCCTAAAACCACCATATCAGGTGAAACTCTACAGTGATAGGATATTTTGTTTTTTAGATCTATATTGCCTGGATATGGATAGATACTAATCTTTTTAAATTCATTTAAAAAAACATGATTAAGATTAAGTAAGTTATTGCTATCACTTTCGTTCAAATGTAGTCGATGAGATATATGGGTATCACTGGTGTTGAAATCCATATTTTTATTCATTTCAAACCTCCTTGGAACCATATAATATGCCAAAGCAGTAACATCCCTTACTAGCCTTTCTTGTAATGAATTGATGTTCTATTCCAGCTGGTACATGAATAACACTAGGAGAGGAGTATGTCTTTGTTTCTCCATTTATTGTTACATCAATGACAGCTTCGTTTGGCTCAGGAGAAATTAGGAAATATATTTCATCAACTTCATGTTTGTGTAATGCGGCGACAGGTTTATTCACTAACTTTGATATATCGCCGCCTGCAAGCTCGAAAGGTACACCCCCGAACATTTCTTTAGTTATAAAGAAGGGAACCTTGTTCTCATGACCTACGACAGGTTTCATTACCGGTAGATTTTGCGCGCAATTATAAAAATCCATATAAGCCTCACTTCAGAGTGAAAAGGTAAGTGTTAGGAACATTCAAATATTGAATTTTTTCAATTTCAAAACCAGCTTTGGAGAAGAAATCTATGTACTCTTCTTTCTTGTAAATCCTTATATTCATAAAGTGATGCACGAATTCAAAACCATAAATAAATATGGGAGTTTCTTTGGTGATTGTATTTTCATCTGACATAAAGGTATCTGCCAGGAGAAATCTTTTTGCTTTTGGAAAAGTCTTTTGTAATGTTCGAAGAACGTCCACAGGATCTTTGATGTTAAACAAATCATGCAGCATCATGAAGGAAATTACTGTATCAACAGTTTCGAATGTGGCTATTAATGAAGCATCATCGGTAGCTTCCATTACGTTCTGATTAACCACACAAATTCTGTCATCCATAGAATTATTTCTTATATTAACTTCAGCCGCTTCAATAGCTTTATGGCTTATATCAATACCTAAGCCCGTTACTTTGTTAAAAATCTTACAAATGTCGATTAAAGCTCCAGCTGCACCACAACCTAAATCTACTATTTTACTTATATTTAGTCTTTTTAATTCCTTAATTATTGTATTCCACATGTATTCACGATTTGCTTGCCGAGATCCTAACGCTACGTTAGCTCCATCAATCAGACTATATAATGAATTATTTTTCTCATCTTTGAGGTCTGTAAAGTTTCGCATGAAATTCCCATAGCCACCTATAGACCAAGTGAAAAATCCAACATTTTTCCTCATATCCATGCCTAATGGAGTCAGGCTAATTTTCCCTTCATCAGAATCAACAAAAAAACCAAATTTTGTTGAGAATGAAATAAGGGATTCAATTATTTTTATTTTTTGGTTGTCAAAATTTTTTTCTTTCAGAATAGACTTATCGAATGAAGAGTTGCTTCCGAATAATTCAAATATACCTTCTTTCTCAAGGTGGTAACATAGGTTGGAGCCAATATAACCATTAAATAAATTTGATGCCAACATGGTGATTTTCCTTATTCATTGCATATAATGTCAATTGAAAAAGCTAAAGCATTACACAACAACATGGTATGCCAATAATTAATCATATTGTTCTACAGATCTATATTGCAACAATTTGGAATGGGATAAATAAGAAGGAAATAAAAGCAGCGGATATTGCCTTTTATTTATTAAAAGATCATGATTCCTCCCACTATTTGCCCAATTCCATCTTAAATATTCATACATTATACGTATAAAAATGTAAAGTTTTTTATTAGTTAAATCATGTTGTGACATATAATTTATTGATAATATTAAGTATTTTTGTGGTTATTATCATTGAGGTTGGTGGTTTTTCTTAACGAATTGGTAAGCAGGGTTGATGATTTGTCCTTGATTTAGGGTTTTGTTATTAAATAGAGTTAATTATAAAGTTTAATTGTTTTTTTATGATCATATTAATGAGTTAATTTATTGTCAGTATGTTGATTTTGGTTATATGTCAAAATAGGAATGTCACAAATAATATAAGTTTAAAATGTTGTTTGATTACTATTGCGAAAGTTAATCGTTAAAAACTAAGTAATAACAAACTCTCATAAAATCTTGCCCCGGCTAATCACAGGGGCAGATTTTGCTTAGTGTTGTCAATCTAGTGTCCAATCTTCCACTCTTAATCCATCGACCCTATTGAATTCCTTTGTGTTATTGGTAACAACTATCAACCCCTTGCTTCTTGCATGCCCTGCAATATGCAGATTGTTATCTCCGATCTGTTTTCCGATTTTTTCTAGTGATGTACGAATATTTCCATAGTGAAATGCGGCTTGTTCGTCATAAGGAAGAATAGTTAATCGAGAAATAAAATCTTCTATAACTGCCAAATTTCTCTCAGGATTTCCACTTTTTTCAACCCCAAAAATCAGTCTTGCCAACGTGATCGTAGAAATAGCCATGTGGTCTGTATTCTTATTGAATTTAGGCAGAATGGATTGAGGGCGCTTTTTTATCGCGAAAATCACGATATTAGTATCGAGCAGATACTTAATCATCGAAAGATTCTCTTTCACTTGTTACTTGATCAGGACGTTCAGGTAAAAAATCGTCAGTTACAGATTGATCAGACAGGAAAAAACTATCCCATGTATTTTGTATGGGCGCAATAATTCGTTCCTTGCCTCTTGACCTAACAGTAACTTCTTTTACATTATCAGGGAAACGGATATCTGCGGGTAACCTCACATTCTGAGTTCGGTTGCTCATAAAAACTTTACTTTAATATATCATGGCACACCTCTTTAATTATTGCTATATATCACGAGTATATAGCATAAAATCAAATATGGGTAAGGTCTATGGTGACTGATTGCTGATGGTTAACATGTTGTAAAGGCCAAACAGATCGTTTGGGATCTTTTTATAACTCCTCATATCGCTTAAACCGGATTGAGTTCCTTCAAAGTGTTCGACTATTTTGCAAAGTTATTCAGGACAAATTAACCCTAATATTAATAGCGGTACTCTTTACTACAAAGTTATTAATTTTCTTATTTAATGTTACAGATCGCATTTTTGTGAACAAAAGAGACGCTATTATGCATTAGTGAAATCGCTTAACGACGGGTAAAGATAACGTTCTATTTGTCTGTATAACGATGAAACTTGTCATTCAATTTTAATAACTACTATTCATTCAGAGGTCTTTATGGGCAGTACCGGAAGTGTCAGTGCGTGGGATGAAGCGTTATTAATTGCCGCTATTCAATATCCTGTTCCTATTATTAAGGGGCCTGAAGATATTCAGGTTCAAGTGCAGCAGATCTGTAAAACAATCGATTCAACTAAAACCGGTTATCCTGACTTGGATTTTATTGTATTTCCTGAATATTCCGTTCAGGGATTAAATACCAAGATCTGGACTTATGATGAAATGTTATTATCGCTGGACGGTCCAGAAGTTGACTGTTTTCGTCGAGCTTGTATTCGCAACGATATCTGGGGTGTGTTTTCAGTAATGGAACATAATGAAGATCCGTCGCAGCCACCTTATAACACTGCGATAATTATTAACAGCAACGGTGAGATTGTATTGCATTACCGCAAGTTGCAGCCTTGGGTGCCGATTGAACCCTGGATGCCGGGTAATTTGGGTATGCCGGTTTGTGAGGGGCCTAAAGGTTCAAAGCTGGCGGTATGTATTTGTCACGATGGTATGTTTCCAGAATTGGCGCGTGAAGCTGCCTATAAAGGCTGTAACGTTTTTATCCGCATTTCCGGTTATTCTACCCAAGTCAACGACCAATGGATCTGGACTAACCGCACTAATGCTTGGCAGAACTTAATGTATACCGTATCGGTTAATCTGGCAGGTTACGATGAGGTTTTTTATTATTTCGGTGAAGGTACGATTTGTAATTATGACGGTAACATTATCCAGCAAGGGCAGCGTAATCCGTGGGAAATTGTCACTGCTGAACTGTTCCCGCGTTTGGCGGATAAGGCTCGTGAGAACTGGGCGTTAGAGAACAGTATTTTTAATCTTGGTTGTCGAGGTTATGTTGGTAAACCTGGAGGAGAGAGAGCTAATTATTTGACTTGGGTGCGTGATTTAGCAAACGGTGAATATAAACTACCTTGGGATGAAAATATCCGTATTCGTGATGGCTGGAAATATTATCCAGAAGGTGTGAAATTGGGGCCATTACCGAAAATTGATAAGTAAGCTGAGAGGCTGATAATGTAGCACCATAGAAGCGCTGCGATGCTGCTATTCTTTCCATCCTGTGTAAACTTAAAGCGTAGTGGAAAAGTGGTGAGTCTGGCATTCTTCTGGTATGAAAGGTATTGTGGAAATATAGGATGTAATGATTATCGGATTGGCCGGTGATATTTTACCTCCCATTATGTCCTATATTTATTGATTTGAATCTTTTTTTGGAATTGAAAATAGTATAAATATTTTATTGGATAACTATTATAGCAAGGTGATTTTTCATTATATTTTTATTAATCCCATTGTGTTTATTAATTGGTTGTATTACTAGTTTAACATTAATTTATTGAATGGATTAATCATCTATATGATGATTGAGAATAGTTTTAATTCTTGTGTAAATTGGATATATAAAATATAAATTTAATTGAATTGAGATTATTTCTTTACCGGGAATTATTTCGCTGATGATAATGACATTGATGCCATTGGATTTGGTGGCTACATTTATGCCCGCGGAGGAGATGACCAGGCATTTGTCTTTGGCGAAGGTAGTCTGATTGATGCGGGTAACGGTCAGGATTATGTTGTCACCATCGGTAATAATAACCAGATTGAGTTAGGTGAAAGCAATGATTTTGCCAGAGTATTTGGCAATGACAATCGGATCGACGGTTGTTCTGGCCATGATGTGATAAAACTGATGGGCTACCATGCAGTCATCAACGGTGGAGAGGGCGATGATCACTTGATAGCCGCGGCGATTTCGAAGTTCAGTGAATTTGATATTTTTATCGCTAATTAATCGGTTTCCTACATTAATTCCGTATTGGTATTAAGAAAACGATGAATTGCCTTTAACACTGCGTCTGGTTTTTCTGCGTGAACCCAGTGATCGCAACCAGCGATAATCCAAGCTTTGGCTTGTGGAAATTGTCTGGTGATATCATTCCGGTACTCTTCCTGGATATAAGAGGAAAGGCCACCACGAATAAACAGGGCCGGGCGAGGCCATGTAGGGATTTCTTGCCAGCCGATGATCTTTTCATACTGGTTAATTAATGCCGGTAAATTGAATTTCCATTCCCCCTGATGGAATGATTTTAGTAAAAACTGAATGACACCTTCTTCCTGAATATTTTCTCGCATAATCTTAGCAGCGTCTTGACGGGATTTCACTCCGGCTTCTGTCACTTTGTTCAGTGCGGTAAAAATTTGGTCATGACGGCGAACCTGATAGGCAACGGGGGCTATATCAATAAGAACAATTTTTTCTATCCGCTCTGGTGCTAATGCGGTCATTGCCATCGCGATCTTACCGCCCATTGAATGACCAATAATAAGGGTGGACTGAATTTGCAGATGATCCAGCAGGGAAATAACATCTTGTGCCATATCGTGGTAATCCATGTTGTTTGCCCGTGGAGATAGACCATGATTGCGTACATCGACTTGAATGACGGGATAGTATTGCTGCAAATCACGAGCCAAAACCCCAAGATTATTGAGATCACCGAATAACCCATGGATTAATACCACAGGGGTAGAAGAGAGCGGATTTTCCGGTATCTGCATATGGTAATTTAACGGGTTGTCTAATTTCATGATGAGAATTGTTTTCTTTCAGGTATTGATATCATGCCGTGTATATTGTTGCTTAAATTATAAAAAAGCAACCAAGCTGTACAATTATAGTTAATAATTTTTTATGATTACATCGTTTTCAAAATGTTCATGTATCAAAAATTTGTTAATTTTTTTATGGTAATACTTAATGGATTGAAAAATAAACATTCTTCGAGTAAATAATATTTTTAAATGGAAAGTTTTAAATAACTTGTGAGATGATTATTGGTTCAATCATCTTAGTGAGGTTATTGATTGTGTGTTTATGTGATCTGTATCTTAAAAAATTGTGTGTTAATTTTAATTTTTTGTGAAAAAATGATGAAAATTTACTTTATGTTTTATTAAATAAAGGTATAAAGTACATTTAACAAAAACTACATCGTTCTAATAAGAATAAATAGAATCTGATTTATACTATGGATTAGGGAATTAAGAAGTGAAGAAAAATTTACTAAAGAGTCTTTATTTTCAAGTTTTGCTCGCAATAACTATCGGTATACTTCTGGGGCATTTCTATCCAGAGCTTGGTACAGAAATGAAGCCATTGGGTGATGGATTTGTTAAATTAATCAAAATGGTTATTGCTCCTGTTATTTTCTGTACTGTTGTAACCGGCATTGCAGGTATGGAAAGTATGAAAGCTGTTGGTAAAACGGGTGCTATTGCACTGGTGTATTTTGAAATAGTTAGCACAATTGCTTTGATTATTGGGCTAATTGTTGTCAATGTTATGCAGCCTGGTGCTGGGATGAATATTGATCCCTCTACGTTAGATGTTAAAGCGGTATCCCTATATGCGGAGAAGGCTGCTGAACAAGGGATAATAGCATTTTTACTTGATGTTATTCCGGCCAGTGTCATTGGGGCGTTTGCCAGTGGTAATATTTTGCAGGTCTTATTATTTGCTGTGTTATTTGGTTTTGCGCTTCATCGTTTAGGAGAGAAAGGGAAATCAATCTTTAATATTATTGATGGTTTTTCGCATGTTATTTTCGGTATTATCAATATGATAATGCGATTGGCTCCTTTAGGCGCTTTTGGTGCAATGGCATTTACCATCGGTAAATATGGTATTGGTACGTTGGTACAATTAGGACAATTAATAGTTTGCTTTTATATCACCTGTATTCTTTTTGTCATATTTGTTTTAGGGACAATCGCAAAAGCGACAGGATTTAGTATATTCCGGTTTATTAATTACATTAAAGAAGAGTTATTAATTGTATTGGGAACATCATCTTCTGAATCAGCATTGCCGCGTATGTTAGATAAAATGGAGAAAGCGGGATGCCAGAAATCTGTTGTTGGATTGGTGATACCGACGGGATATTCCTTTAATCTGGATGGTACCTCCATTTACCTGACAATGGCTGCGGTATTTATTGCTCAAGCAACAAATACTCATATGGATATTGTGCATCAAATAACGCTATTGGTTGTATTACTTTTATCTTCTAAAGGTGCTGCTGGCGTAACAGGTAGTGGGTTTATTGTATTAGCTGCGACAATTTCTGCTGTTGGGCATTTACCACTAGCAGGGCTGGCATTAATACTGGGAATAGATCGTTTCATGTCAGAAGCCAGAGCTTTAACGAATCTAATTGGTAATGGTGTTGCAACGATTGTGGTCGCGAAACGTTGTCGTCAGCTTGATGAAGGCAAATTAAACGAAGTGCTAAATGCCAAGTAAGTAAATTTTTAAGTTTTTATCTATTCGATGACCAATTAATAAAATAATGCCGGCCTTGTGTCGGCATGAATTCTAATCAATGAAGACCAGCAGCAATTCATACTATTCTCCCGCTGATATGCATACGTAACTTACTTTCAATTTATTGGGATCTAAAGTGTGAATAACTCAGGTAGTGGC